>CAVLCG010000074.1:0-6649 GCA_963661445.1 bacterium
TTCTTCTGCAGTGATTGTCATTTCTTTAATTTTAGAATTATCCTTATAATCTTTAAATCACTATTTGCACAGGTGGCTTTTTAGTAATATAATATTATCATAATTATGTATTGATGAACAACTATGCAATTGTGATGTGGTGTCCTCTGTATGGTTGTTCATCAATACAGAGAGGACACCAAAAATGAAGAATAGAATTGATACTTCTAAGGAAAAGACTCCTTGGGATAATAGTAAAGAGATAACTGTTATTCAATCTTTTGTTATGGAAAAATATAAAAATGATGATAAACTTAAGCATCCAAGTTTATCATCTAACAATGAAAATGAGTTATTGAATTCAATCAAAGTTAACCGTTGTAAAATGTGTTTATCTGAAAAAATAATAAAAAGAGGAAAAACAAAAAATGGTATACAACTATACTATTGTAAGCAATGTAATAGAAGATTTACAGTAACTACTAACACCATATTTGAAAATCACAAAATATCTATTACAGAGTGGATTAATTTTTTATTAGATTTATTTAATTATGGTAGTACAACACTAATATCAAAAACAAATAAGAATAGTATTAATACCGCAATTTATTGGCTACACAAAACGTTTTTTAGTGTTAAAAGATTGGCAGAATGATATTGAGTTAAAAAATAATGTTTAATGTTTTATAAGGTAATTAAAAGTGATATTGAAACAAAGAATGGAAAGCAATTTAGGGGAATATCTCGTAATCAATATTGTATAGGTATAGGATATGATGGAATAAATATAATTGCAATAGTTGAATGCTTAGGTAAAACGACAAAAGAACTAACTGTTAAAACATTTAAGAATCATATAAAAAAAGCTCAAAATTGATTCATGATGATGAAAAAAGTCATAAAGAGTTGATAAAAGAATTAGAACTTAGTAGTGAAAGTTATAATTCAATATTATTAAAAACAAAAGATGATAAGGATAATCCTTTAAGACCAATAAATCAATAAGACAATTTTTGAACTCTCATAGTGGTTTTGATAGACAAGATTTACAAGATTATTTAAACTTATACTGTTTTATGAATAGCGGACGTAAAAATAAGTTAGAAAAGGTTGAAGAATTATTAATAATGGCATTAAATAAAGATATAAGTTTAGCATATAGAGATTTTTTCAAAAAAGATGATATATAAGCCACCTGTGCAGATAGTGATTTTAGCTTTTTAATTTTCCATTATTTGAAAATGATTACCTGAATCTAGATAAAGTATTCCTTTCTTACCATCAAGTTGTGGTAAAACATCATTATAGTAATTAATCATTCTAAATTTAGTAAGAGTTAAATAAACACTATTACCATCATCCATATATAATAAGAATCTATCTTTATCAAATTCATTAGGATCATAATAAAACTCACTAATACTACTTCTAACATTCTTCTTTACCTTTAAAAGATTCTTTAATAGCTCCTTATATTTAGCCTTTGGTACTTCATTTATTAATCTTGGAACTGTATAAGGTATTTCTTGATCAGTTGTTACTTCATTCATATTTTCTAAGACTAATTTACCATTAGTTTCTTTTTTTAATAATACTTTATATTCTTCTACTTCAATAGTTAATACATGATAAAAACTTCTTTTAACCTTAACTTCTTTTATAAAGGAGTTTTTCTCTAAAGCCTTTTGAATACTATAAGAAGTGGTTTTATAAAAGCTTGGATAATTACTAAGACCTGATTCATCTATTATTTGTTGATCACTTACTATTTTATTACCCTTTATTACTATATTTTCAATCCTAGTATCTAGTAAAACATCAATTAGAAAGACAGTGCCAGCTATTATCAGGACAAATAGTAAAAATGGTATAAGTTTTAACCTCTTTTTTTTCTTTATTTTCGCCATAGTCTACTCCCAATTAACAAATTCCTGTTCTACCTTTAAGTCTATACCATATTTATCAAGAACAGCATCGTGAACAAATACTATCAAGTCATATATATCACTTGCTGTTGCCTCACCTTTATTAACGACAAAGTTAGCATGCTTTAAACTAACTTCTGCACCACCTTTAGTTAGTCCTTTAAGGCCTAAGTCTTCGATTAGTTTACCAGCATACATTCCTTCAGGATTTCTAAATACACTACCAGCTGAAGGATATTCTAATGGTTGAGATCCTACTCTTCGCTCTCTTCGCTCTTTAGTAACTGTTTCTATTTCTTTTCTATCACCTTTACTAAGTTTTAATACTACTTCCAAGCAAATATAGTCTTTGTGTTTTTGTAAATATGAACTTCTATAATGAAAGTCCATCTCAGCATTAGTTAAAGTAATTATTTTTAAATCAGAAGTTAAGACAGTTACATTAGTAGTTATATAACCCATATCACTTTTATAGGCTCCTGCATTCATATAGATTGCTCCACCAATACTACCAGGTATACCTGATGCAAACTCAAGTCCAGCAAGTCCTCGTTTCATCGCTTCTCTTGCTACTTTCATTAAGGATGCTCCTGCTCCACAAATAACTTTATTACGAACAAATTCTATTTTATTAAATTCATCTAGTTTTATTAAAACTCCATCATATGGCTTATCACTAAATAATAAATTACTACCATTCCCTAATATTTTATATTTAATATGATGAATCTTTATTAACTTACATAATTCTACTAAACATCTTCTATCTTTAGGATAAATTATTGCTCTTGCTTTGCCCCCAACTTTATAGGTTGTATATTTAGATAAATCAGCATCATAAATAATTCTTCCTATTTCTTTTTCTTCTACTTGTTCTAAAAATATATCCATTATTCTTCATTCCTTACTAATTTTATAATTTCCTTATAAATAGCCTCTGCACTATTAGGACAAGAAAACTCTTTTAAATTTTTCCTCATTTCATTATACACTTCTTTTTTAAAACAGTCATCTATTAATGATAATAAATTTTCTTTACAAAAGTCTTTTTCTTCTAATATTTTACAAGCTTTCTTATCTTCTAGGGTTTTAGCATTCTTATATTGATGATTATGTGTAACATAAGGACTTGGTATCATAATAGAAGGAAGTAGTAGTGCAGTTACTTCTGCAATCGTAGAAGCTCCACTTCTTGTAATTATTAAATCAGCATCTTTCATATATTTAGCATCATAAAATGGTACTATTTTAACATTAGCTGGAGTCTTTACATCTTTATAATCATCATAATAACCCTTACCAGTAACAACTAATACTTGATAGTCTTTATCTTTAAAAGAAGGGATTAACTCTTTCATCTTTTTAGTCATTGTAAGGGAACCAAGAGAACCCATGACAAGAATAATAAATTTACTCTTATGATTAAAACCAAAGTCTTCTCTTTTTCCTTTTTCCATAGATAAAATTTCTTCACTTCTAGGGTTTCCGGTATAAATAGTTTTCTTCTTAGGAAAATAGGTTTCACTTTCTTTAAAAGATACACAAATCTTATTAACAAAGCGAGATAGTAATTTATTAGATACACCTGGAATAGAATTTTGTTCATGAATTATAGTCTTAATACCAAGACGATTAGCAGCTACTAAAACAGGCGCAGTAATATAACCACCTACACCTATTACAATATCAGGTTTAAATTTTTTTAGTTCCACTTCTGCTTTCTTAATAGCAGCTAAATATATTTTAAGAACAGTAATATTCTTTAAGATATTTTTTCTATTTAATCCCTTCATTTGAATAGCAATATAAGGTATACCTTTTTCTGGAATAATATCTTTTTCCATTCGATCAGTAGTACCAAAATATAAGAACTCGCTATTTTTATCATGACTCTTAATCTTATTTATAATTGCTAAAGCTGGAAAAATATGTCCTCCAGTACCTCCTGCTGTAATAGCTATTTTCATAAAGACCTCCTATTTATTATATTTATCTATTAAACTTTCAAATTCACATTTAATCTCTTCTAGTCTTTCTTTAGTAGTAGCTTCAAATCTAGATGTTATATTAGGTCCTGTATTACTATATCTAACACTAGCCCATCCATCAGGAAATGTCACTCTAACACCATCAATTGTATTAATATTATAATGCTTTTCCCTACAATATTCTATAACTTTTTCTACTACTTCTATTTTTTTCTCATCAGTTGACTTATATTTTAATTCAGGTGTTGCTTCATAATGGTTTATACCACTTAATAACTCTGTTATATTTTTACTATTTCTAGATAATAATTCTATTATTCTAAGTCCAGCATATAACCCACTATCAAAGCCTAAGAACCTATCTCTAAAGTAAACATGGCCTGATAGTTCCCCTCCAAAAGGCATATCAAGTTCCGCTACTCTACTTCTTGTATAACTATTACCTGTACGATAGCAAACAGGACTACCTCCTAGTTTTATTATTTCATCTTCTAATGATTTACTACATTTTACATCATATAAGAATGTTTTATTCTTAACTTTATCAATTATATCTCTAATAATTAATATCATATAATAGTCGCATGGTAAAAACTTACCTTCATTAGTAATAACTCCTACTCTATCACCATCACCATCAAAGCTAACACCAATATCGGCTTTAGTTTCTAAGACTTTTTTCTTTAGCTGTTCTAAATTAGCCTCAATTGATGGATCTGGATGATGGTTAGGAAATGTCCCATCACTTTCACCATTGATAATAGTAAAATCTATTGGAAACATACTATATAAGTCTTTTAAAATTATTGATGTAGTTCCATTACCTGGATCTAATACAACTTTTATTCTTTTATTACCAAACTCTAGTCCTTCTTTAATAGTATTAAAGTATTCATTCTTAACATTTATCTTTCTAACACTACCAACTCCATCTAAGAAATCACCTTTAATAGTCTCTTTATAAAAGTCACTAATCTCTTCACCTTTAGCATTTAGATAATCTTTAAAAGCAAACTTTAATCCATTATCTTCCTTAGGATTATGACTAGCTGTTATCATAATACCACAATCGATTCTTTCATAGATACAAGCATAATAATACATTGGTGTAGTAGTTAATTCTAAGTCTAAGACATTAACTCCGCTATCAATTAATCCCTTAGTCAAAGCTTTATGAATTCTTTCTGATGATAATCTATTATCATGACCAATGACACAAGTATCCTTCCCCATTCTTCTAATATGAGTAGCAAAGCTTCTTGCAATAGTATAAATAACATCATCTGTTAAATCCCTATCTGCTATTCCTCTTATATCATATGCTCTAAATATTTCTTTATTTATTTCTTTTGTTATTTTCATCATATCTTCTCCATTCTTCTTAAATTATATCATAGGTTTAAACTAGATAGAAAAAGAAATATCACTTCTCCGTAATATTTCTTGCTTCACTAAGTAATTGTTCTAAAGTATCAAGTGTATATCCTCTTTGTTTTATATATTTAATAACAACATCTAACTCACTGATATTTTCTTTAGTAGGAGTAATTGAAATAATTGATCCTTCTCTTAGTTTTCCTTTTAACGATAGATATGGATTACTACTAATTTGGATAGTTGGAATAATAGTATGCATCTTTTCTTTACTACATAGTTCTAATATTTCTTTTTGGTCATATTTAGCAAGGCAGTACTTACCACGTTTATTAGCAATAACTTGTAAAGTATCAAGGGCTTCTTCAAAGATAAGTCTATCATAACTTCCTTTATAGTTTAATAATTCTATCTCATGAAAGTCTTGTAACAAACTAGCAACTAAAATGTTATCTTCTTTTAATAATACTCCATCTACAAAGAATGTTGCCCTAACATCATTTTCCTTTAAGATATCTTTTATTTTTGGTAATAGTTCTTTATCAGTAATTTCAAATACTAATGATATATAATTAGTAAATCCATTACCACTTACTATATATTTATCATAATATTCATCTACTGATATAGTTGGTGTACTTTCTTTAAAGACTATTAATGATTCATTATATCCCCCATACTTTTTCATCTTGTTAAAACTTTTATCTAAATCCACTACTAATCCACTATAACCTGGTACTAGATATTCACCATTTACTTTTGCATTGATAGATTCTTCTTCTAATGATTTTTTTTCTTTTTTGATTTTAATCATCACTGGATCTTTATCTTCCATCATAGATATAGCTTTATCAGTATAAAAGAAACTTGCAAATACCAAAAGACAAGCAAATAGTATTTCTATTATTTTCTTCACAAGATCAACTCCCTATGTAATATTATGATAGAAGGATTATAAAAAGTCATAAATACTTATGAAATATTTATGACATACAATTTATAACTATGATAAAGTACTTTATTTAATACTTAAGTCAGTCCAGCATCTCTGTCACTGGCATACTCAGAGTTTTTTTCTTTTCTAATAACTGTTTCATAATCATAGTAAGCATTAAATTCATCATTTAATTTTATTTTTTCTAGTTCACTCAAATGCCTTTAAAGTTACTGAAATAAATCTCATAACTTTCCACTTTCTCTAAAACAGTAGATCACCAACTTAGCATCTTTATTTTCAAAATAAGCTTTATTTGAAGAACTTTTCTAGCTTTGTAACTATCGTGACATCATACTGCTTTAATAGAAAGCAGAGACTATAGCAGTTTCCACAATCAGTACTTACAGTAGCATAGTAAGTTCTTTTTTACTTAAACCAGTATA
>CAVLCG010000075.1:0-6615 GCA_963661445.1 bacterium
AAAAAGTTATAGAAATGACCGGAATATCCTTAGAAAAAATCAAAAAGATGGGTTTACTGTAATCCATCTTTTACTATGTCTTTAAAAATTAGTACGAGAAAAACTTGAATTTTTTAGATTCCCTTTTAGTTAAGATATTTAATAGTATAATAATTAAAAGGAGAGGAAGATTTAATGGAAGCAGTTGAAAGAATTAAGGATGCTACTTTTGATATCAATACTATCGGATTATACGATGCTGAACTTGATAGAAAGTGGCGAGAAGAAGCTAAAATGGCTTATGCAAAAAGGCTTGGTATCGAAGAAGGTCAAGAAAAAGGACGGGAAGAAGGTCGCGAAGAAGGCCAATTTTCTATTATATCTACTATGCTTAAAAACGGTATAACACCAAAAAAAGTTATAGAAATGACCGGAATATCCTTAGAAAAAATCAAAAAGATGGGTTTGCTGTAATCCATCTTTTGCTTTTAATAAAAACTAGTACGGGAAAAGTTAAAATATGTCCTAATCGCCCCAAAACTTATCTAATTAATATTATAATAAAATAAAATAAGAAAGGGTGAAAGATAATGAACAATCTAGGAAACTTAGTCTTAATAATAATACTTATCTATATAATACTAATGCTTAAGAAAAATAATGGAAAGAAGAAATAATTATCGCCTTGGAAAAGCTTTTTCATAAACTTCTTTTAATCTTTCTTTAGAAACATGAGTATATACTTGGGTAGACGATAAACTTTCATGTCCAAGTAACTCCTGAACTGAAAGAATATCACACCCCTCATTTAATAAATGGGTAGCAAAAGTATGTCTTAACATATGTGGAGAAATATTTTTATGAATAGATGTTTTTTTAATCATTTCATCTAAAAGATAAGCAACACCTCTAGTAGTTATCTTACCACCGTGACTATTTAAAATTAAATAGTCCCCTTGTTTTCTTAAGCTAGGATAAACATCCTTTAAATATTTATCTAGTACATCACTAGCATAATCACCATATAAAACATATCGTTCTTTACTACCTTTTCCGAATATTCTAATCTTTCTTTGTTCCTTATTAATATCATTTATTTTTATATTAACTAGTTCACTAACTCTAACGCCAGTTCCATAAAGTAGTTCTAATATTAACTGATTTCTTACTCCTAAAGGATTATTCATATCATTTATTGAAAACAATTCTTCTATTTCATTATATTCAAAATAATGAGGTAGTATTTTATCCTTCTTTGGTCCTCTAATAAATGAAAAAACATTACTCTTAACCTTATTTTCTTTTTCTAAATACTGATAATATCCTCTTAAAGAACTTAAATGTCTATCTATAGTAGAAGCTTTTAGTTTTTTCTCATCTTTTAAATACATAAGATATAGTCTAATATCACTATACTCTAGTTTCAAATAAGATAGTCCTTCCCTATCAAGATAGGTAAAAAACTCTTCTAAGTCTTCTCTATAATTATCAACAGTATAAGGAGAATAATGTTTCTGATATTCTAAATATTCAAGATAATACTCTAATTTTTCCATTTACTACCCTCTTGATAGGGAGCATTATCACCATACGCCTTCTCATATTCTGCTTCATCTAAAAATTCTTCTTTTTCATCTTGATTGAATCTCACTAATTGATCTTCAAACTGAACTTCTTTATTAGCTACTATATTACTAGTAAAGATTGGTGTCTTATTAATTCTAACTTTCAAGTCATCAACTTTCTTCTTAGTCCTTGGTAAATAAGCATCACGGAAAACTGGGTAATCACAAAACTCTTTTTCTAATAATGCTAAATTATTATCAGTTTCTCCCTCATCATAACTAGTCTTACAAAATCTTTCTAACTTAAACATGTAATCACTTCTAGTATAAATAAGAGATGAAATCTTATCATAATCTTTATTAACCAAAGTTTCTTTAATAGGAGCGAATGTCTGATAAACTATTTCTTCTCTCAATGGTACTAAATTAACTGTTCTCTTACCAGTTGACGTATCTATTGTTTTCTTAGTAGTCATTCCTAAAACTTTATTTAATTCTTTATCATCATAAATAGTTCTTAAAAAATAACACTTATCACTTTTAGTATCACTAACTCTTATTGAAAACATGTTTTTATCAGGATAAATATTACCTATCATATTAGTAAAATACTGATAAGTATACATTGAGGTAAATCTATCAATAGACTCTAAACTATCAAGCTTAACTCCATCTATTTTAATAACTTGTTCATTTTGATATTTATTTTTAGCATATTTATTATAATAGCAACCAATTAATTCATATTTTTTAGCCATCAAACTCACATCCCTTGATATTTATTTATAAATTCATCACGGTATTCTAATAATCTATCTTCTTTTATTGCATCTCTTAACTCTTCCGTTAGTCTTATTAAAAATCTGATATTATGAATAGATAATAGTCTTCCTCCTAACATCTCATCACAAGTGATTAAGTGTCTTATATAAGCTTTAGTATAATTTTTACAAGCGTAACAATCACAAGTCTCTTCGATTGGTGTAAAGTCGTCTTTGTATTTAGCATTCTTTAAAGTTATCTTACCACCTCTTGTAAAAGCTTGACCATGTCTTGCTATTCTAGTTGGTAAAACACAATCAAATATATCAATACCTCTGATAACTCCTTCGATAATATCGATTGGATCTCCTACTCCCATTAAGTATCTTACTTTATCTTCTGGTAAGTATCTAACACCATCTTCAATCATCTTATACATAACAGGTTTACTCTCACCTACTGAAGTACCACCAATACTATAGCCATCAAAATCCATCTTAACAGTTTCTTTACAACTTAGTTCTCTAAGATCAGTAAACTCTCCTCCTTGAACAATCCCAAATAAAGATTGGTTAGGATTATTATGGACTTTCTTTCCTCGTTCAGCCCATCTAAGTGTTCTTAAGACTGACTTTTTCATATAGTCGTAACTAACAGGATATGGTGGACACTCATCAAAGCTCATAGCAATATCACTATCTAGTTTATTTTGAATTTCAATTGACTTTTCAGGTGTTAAAAACAACTCACTTCCATCTAAGTGGCTCTTAAACTTAACCCCTTCTTCTAAGATATTCTTTTCCTTATTTTTAACAAGAGAGAATACTTGAAAGCCACCACAATCAGTAAGGATTGGTCCATCATAATTCATAAACTTATGTAGTCCTCCAGCTTTTGCTACTATATCCTCACCAGGTCTTAACCATAGGTGATAAGTATTAGCAAGAATAATTCCACTATGGCAGTCTTTAACCTCTTCTGGAGTAAGCCCTTTAACTGTTGCTCTTGTCCCAACAGGCATAAACATTGGAGTATCATAAGTTCCATAATTAGTTTCTAACTTACCAAGTCTTGCCTTCGTATCTTTTTCTTTTTTTTCTAAATGATATTTAATCTTTCCCATTACTTACTCCTCCTGCTTTCTTTAATCTCTGTATTTTCTTTTTCTAAATACATTAACTTTCTTTTAATTAAAGCTTCATATTTAGCTAGTTCCTTTTCTATTCTTTCTATATTAGCTTCTTTAATAAATTTACGATATTTATTTCTAATTATTTCTCTATATCTAGTTATCTCATTTAAAGCTTCTTGATAAGCTACACCTGAGCCATCATCATTAGCTAAATAGAAAGTTAAAAGCTTAATTAGTTTTTCATATCTTTTGACTAATTGTCTTTTTATTACTTCTTTTTTAATTATATAATCAACTACATGAATATTTGATTTCTCTTTAGTATAACTAATAGTTATAGACTTATCAAGAGTTAGTTCACCATCATAGGAATAGCTTTTTTCCATACATTTATAAGTTTCCATCACTAACATCCTCCTTTAATAAGTCACATCTTCTTTCTCTAGTCTTTTCTAAAGCTGCTTCTATTCGGTACTTTTCTATCTCTTTATGATTACCTGATAACAACACTTCTGGTACCTTAAGTCCATTATAATCTCTTGGCTTAGTATACTGTGGATAATCAAGTAGCCCTTGATAGAATGAATCATTTTGATAACTTTCCTTATTAATAACCCCATCTATTAATCTAGTAACTGAATCGATTAAAACCATAGCCGGTATCTCTCCCCCAGTTAAGACATAGTCACCAATGGATATTTCCATATCACAAATACTTCTTATTCTATCGTCAAAGCCTTCATAGTGACCACAAATAATTATTAGATGTTTTAACTTTACTAGATTATTAGCTATCTCTTGTTTATAAGGTATGCCATCAGGAGTCAGTAAAATAACAGTACTATCATCATCTTTTAAGTCATTAACACAATCAAAGATAGGTTGACAAGTAAGAATCATACCGCATCCTCCCCCATAAGGGGTATCATCTACTTTATGATGTATATCTTTAGAATAATCTCTAAAGTTATGTAAGTTTATTTCTATTTTGTTATCATCTATCGCTCTTTTAATAATTGAAGATGAAATAACACCAGTAAACATCTCTGGAAATAAAGTTAAAACATCTATTTTCATGACCATCACTCCTAAAGTAATTCTATTTCTATTGTTTTTTTATTACTATCTATTTTCTTTATAAAGTGTTCATTATAGGGAACTAAAACTTCTTTTTCATTTATTAGTAATCTTATTATTTTATAGTTATTACCAGTCTCATCTATTGATAAAACCTTACCATTTTCATTAACTGTATACTCTTTATAGTAAATATTAAAGTCTTCCATCTCTGTTAACTTTAGATAACTACTATCTATATATACCTTCTTCTTAATTAAGAATAACACCTCATTGATGTTATTAAATTCTTCAAACAAAACCATATCATAGTTTTTATGTCTTCTATAACTTTTTATCTTATATTCTATATCATCTATTAATAAAGTATTATTTACTTTAAATATCTTCTTTTTTAAAGTTTCATCTAACTTAGAGATAATTCTTATCTCCCCTTTTATTCCATGAGTAGAAACTACTGTACCTATATATAATTTATTCATCTTTATTCCTCAATTCATATAGTAAAATAGAAGTAGCTATAGCAACATTCAAGCTTTCAACCCCATTACTCATTGGTATATATAAGTTTTTATCACTAAGTTCTAAGTATTCCGGATGAACACCATTACCTTCGTTGCCCATAAGAAGAGCAAAACGTTTCTTTTCTTCATCTTTCAAGGTTGAAACATCAGTTCCATACTCTACTCTAGTTGCATAAATAGGTATTTTTAATTCTTTAAGCATTGGTAGTAATTCATTAAAATCATAGATAAGAATTGGTATATGAAAAAGCATTCCTTGAGTAGACCTTACCACTTTAGAATTATATAAATCAACACAATTTTTGGATAGTATGATAGTATCTATATCAAAAGCAACAGCACTCCTAATAATAGTACCCATATTACCAGGATCTTGTATCTCATCTAGTAATAATATTTTACTACCAATAGTAGTATCTTCTATTTTTTTACATATTCCCATTATCTTCTGAGGAGTTTCCACTTCACTTATCTTTTTCATAACCTCATAACTAACTACTGTATAAGGTACATCAAAAGGAGTAACTTCACCATCACAAAGTATTATCTCTTTTAGCATATTATGTTTATATGCTTCTATTACTAAATGACGTCCTTCTACTAAAAACTCATTATATAAATCTCGATACCTCTTCTTACTTAATTTCTTTAAGTGCTTAACTTTATCGTTATCAAAACTAGTAATTACCATATACAACTCCTATCTATCATTTGTTAATGCTCTATATTTTTTATATTCTTTAAAATTTTCTTCTACTACCAACCAGAATCTTTTAGAATGATTCGCTTCTACTAAATGAGAAAGTTCATGATATATAACATAATCTAGACAATTAATATCTTTAGTAATAAGTTCTAAGTTTAAAGTAATAACATGAGTCTTAGTATTACATACACCCCATCTAGTTTTCATTTTTCTAATACGTAATGTAGGTTTTGGTATATTCCTTGTAAAGGATAAATAGCATTCTTCTAGATGTTTACTAAATAAACTTAAAGCTTCTTTCTTTAACCATTTATCTATATCTATATTTTTACTTAAAAAAACTTTGTTATCCCCTAGCCTTACCTCACCTATATTGGTATATACTATATCATATTTCTTTCCCAAATAATAAAAGTCTTTTTTCTTTTCTTCTATTCTAGTAGTCCTATCTATCATTCTTTCAATACTTTTTCGGTTATTATCAATTATTCTTCTAACTTCTTTATCACCAGTTAATATATTACAAGTAATGTATATTTTTAAATCTTCCTTAACTTTAATATACAAATTCTTAGTGGTTCTTTTCTTAAGAACTATTATATCGTAATTTTTATCATTATAATTAAACTCCATGTAATCACCACCATCTGTCGTTATTATACTAAATAATTAGATAAAAGTGAAGAATTAAGAACGAACAAAACTGAAAACAAGTTTTCAGCGGCCTTACCTCACGGTAAGGCTTTTCTGCTTCACCGAACTAAATTAGTTCTCAAAAGACCAGTATCGGATGGTCGCCACCCTATTATTTTTCGCTGAATTTTATTTTAAGTTAAGTCCTGCATATATATTTTTAAACCTTCAAACATT
>CAVLCG010000076.1:0-6571 GCA_963661445.1 bacterium
GTATTCTGATATTTCTAAATTAACTTTTTCCATATTATTGATATATTTAAGATATTGTTCTGTTATTAGATTTATCTCAATATCAAATATATCCATTTTATTTTCTTTTATAAGATGAAGAAGCAAATCAAGTGGTCCTTCAAATCCCTCTATTCTAAACTCCATACTATCAACCTTTCACTTGAAATTATAACAAATAATGGCATTATTTTCAAATTATTGTTATACTTTAGATGGTGATTTTATGAAACAGTTTGTTAAAAGAGATGAATCCTTTATTTGTATTAATTGTGGTAAGGAAGTTAATCCTTTGGGGTATACAACAAGAGATCATTGCCCATACTGTCTTTATTCTATTCATATAGATATTATGCCCGGTGATAGAGCTAATCCTTGTAAAGGTAATTTAAAACCAATTGGTATTGAAAAGTTTAAGGATACCTATAAGATTGTCTATAGATGTGAAAAGTGTCATGAAGAACATAAAAACATAATGGCCACTGATGACAATTTAGATGAAATTATTAATATTTCTAAAGGAGTTTAACTCTTTTTTTATTATAGAAAAAAGACTAACTAGCTTCATCGCTAATAGTCTTTATCTTTTTACCTACTACAATTATATATTCCCCTTCATTTGTAACATCACAAGTTTGTAAAACTATTATTTGGTCATTTCCATCTATATTGACATTAGTATCATACAAGGACTTATTTTTTAACCATTCTAAATGCTTTCTATATGTTTCATTAGTAAAATTCAAATTAACATGTTGATAATCTTTATCTGTTTCATAAATAGAAAATATCTGATAGTAGTAAGTATTATCAACATCTTTAAAAGTAATAGTTGAATGATTAGAATAATAACTACTATTTAAATATTTTTCTAAGATATTAAATTCTGTATAAACATTATTAGAATTATGTCCATAAATAATTATCTTTCTATCACTTGTATTATTACGATAATCCATAAAAACACTTCCAAGAGTATTAGATTTTTTATTGATTAAGTGATTTAAATAATAGCTGTTATCATTTCCCTTTACAATAGGAACTCTTAGATTAGTATTATTAATAGATAACTCCCCTATTATATCTTTATTAGAAAATCTATTTTGATATCTTTTGATTATATTTTTCTCATAAAAAGTATCATCTTCTACTTTATCATCTGTTTCTCCTTTTAAAGTAGTTATATCTTTATAAGTATTAGTTATTTCTTCTTTAGCTTTTTCATCTTTCTTATTTAAGGCAGTACTACTAAAGTTAAAGTACCAAATAAAGTTTACTATAATTATTAAAGATATTACCATAAGATAAATTATCTTTGCTCTTTTTTTCATCTTTATCACCCTTTTTATACTCCAAAAGAATCCAAAAGGATTCTTTTATCTTAGATATTATATTTCTTTTTAAGAACTAGTCCTAAAGAGATAGCTCCAACAGTTGATAATACTACTAAGAATAAATCACTATTAGTATTATTAACTCCTGTCATAGGTGGTACTATTTCTCCAATTTCGATTCTATCATATACATAAATCACTTCAATAGTACCATCAATATATTTACCAGATTCATTACCTCTGATTTCTACAAAGTAGTATCCATCAATCTCTTTATAATCTGTTAAATAATCTTTTCCTACCATTTTAGTAAATTCACTACTTGGTAATAAATCATTACCATCAATATCTACATATCTAACAATTAATTTACCATATTTAGCTTTATACTTAAGTTGCATATCAGTCATAAAGTTAAAGCCAAGATAAGCGTTAGGTGTATATCTACCAATATTTTTTAAGATTCCAGAGATAGTATATCCTTCATTTTTAGATTTAAGAGTACCTGCTCTTTCCATGATATCACTATCACCTTTAGTTTTATCACGCATATACTCCCCAATAGAATAATCACTTCCAGTATTATCACTAGCATCATTTGTTGCATCTTTATTATCGGTATATTCACCATTTTCAGCTTTTTGATCAAAATAGAAACCTAAACCTTCATTATAGAAATAATTATAAGCTAGTAATAAAACTGTTTCATTAGTCTCAGTAGAAAATTCTCCACTTTCATAGCCACTGAATGAAAACATATCATTTATAGCATCTGCACATATTTCTGACAAATTAGCTGCATTAGTATTATATTTTTTATTATAATAAGCTAATAAGTAATCGATTGGATTAGAAAATCCATTATCACTTAAAGCTTGGTCTATTAATGGTTTAGCCTCTGAATTTTTTCTTAATGCTATCTTTAATTGTTTTTCTGTCATGTTAGGGAATAATGAAAGATAAGCTTCATTATATAGATAGATTGGATCTACATCAGATAACATTTCTTTAATTATTCCTTTATTAAATTGATCAAGTCTTGTATAGTTTGTCTTATATTTACTATTATAGAAATCTAATAAATATTTAGCATAATCAGCTATGCCATTATATCCTTTAGCAGTTAAAGTAGCACCTACTACATCATCAGTCATATTTCTACCTCTTGAATTAGGTATCAAAGCTTGTAATGCGGTATTATAAGCACGTCTAAAGGTAAATCCTTCAGGTAATGTTATTTGATTGAAGAACTTATCATCAGTAGTATTATCATTATCACTAGTTGTTTCCTTTTCCTTATATACTAATGGTTCTGTTGGAAATATTTCAAAAGATGTCTCTTCATAATAATAATCATAATCAGATAAGTTATTAATTACCATTCTAACTCTAAACTTATCTCCTGCTTGGAATGGATTACGGAATTGAAAATAATCTTCATCTAAACCTTGTTCAGCTCCGTATTTTTTAAATTCCTCATAAATTTTATTTGAGATTTGTTCAAACACTTCTGGTGCAATGATAATCTCATCATTATCATAATCAACTGGTATTGTTATATTGACAGTAATCTCACCTTTTACTTCTTGCCACATAGCATCTACAGTTAATTTTGATAAATCATAAGTAACTTCTAGCCCCTCACTAGTAGTTAACTTAGGAATAGAATCTGTATCCCACTTTGACGTTTCAAGAGCAGAAACATCAGTAGTAAAGAACACAAATCCTAGTAGTAGTACAACTACAAATAGAATACTTCTTACTGTTTTTTTCATTTTTTTCTCCTCCACATTTTTATCAAGAGAATAAGATATAATTACAAAACCCCTTCGAAGAAATTAAACACTTTCTTGATTTAGCTCACTATACTAAGGGTAAATTAACAAATTGTCAACATTTTTTAGCCGAATTTTGCAAATTCCTATAAGAAAAAATCTAGAAAGTTAAAATTCCTAGATTTCATTATTTCTTACAACTACTAATTTAGATACACCAACTAAACTTAAAATAGTAATTAAAGAAGCAATTAATAGTTCAATACTATTATTAGAATCTACCAAAGTAATAGGTGGAGTAATATCATCTACTCTTGTCATACCTTTTTCTTCAATATCCCATTTAGCATAAATTGTTAATTCACTAACTGGTTTACCATCAATCATTAATTTAGTTGTCTCATCAAACTTAGTATTTAATAATTTATATAATTCTTCAAAGTTGCCTTCTTTAGCATACTTCTTAGCAAGTTCACTATCACTTGCTATATACCATCCTTTAAATACATAACCATCACGAGCTGCTACAGCAAGTAGTTTTTCAGCAAGATTCATACTATTACCATAGATAGTAATATCTTGGGTAAATCTAGAATAAAGTCCTGCTTTTAATAAGTTATCTTGTAATGTCTTACTAAATCCTACATTTAAAATACCTGCTGTTCCAAGATAAGAGATAAATCCTTCTGTAGCATCATATCTTAAGATTGATACTGGTGTCCAAACATAAGCTTTACCTTGATCATTATATCTAAAGACATAATCATATCTAGTTGAATTATTTGGATCATAATAAGTAAAACCATTTTTATCTTCAGTCATTTCTTTATTATTATTTTTATTTAATTCAAAACTAACTAATTTAGTTGAATCATTATTAGTAGGACCTGTATAGTTTTCATCTTCCTTCTTTTGATCATTATAATTATCAAAATCACCAGTCATATTTTCATGACTTGCTTCTACACTACCACTAAGTATAATTGTTTGTTGATTACTATTAAATCCTTCTATTTCTTTTTGAATTACGTTATCAATAGTAGCTATTTTACCAATAGTATAACCATCTACTATAAACTTACCAGCATAAGCTTCATGATAACCAATACCATGTCTTTTATTATCTAGTAAAGTAAAGGAACTATCAGTTACTTTAACCTCAGCATTAAATACAGCAATTCCAGAATAAAGTGCTACTGTAAAACCACTTCTATCTTTTAATGAGTTATCATTTCTAATTCCATCACCTTCTACAGTGAAATTTTTAGATACTCCATTATTATTAGCATTTAATATAGATGAGTTAACTAACACTTCAGTAATAGTATTACTTTTTTCTCCATAGAAAGCTATACCTGCTCCACCATTATTATTTGCATTAATAGTAGATGATGTTATAGAAGTCTTTCCACAGAAAGCTATACCATTACCCATATTCCAAGGATAATCACCTTGATAGTAAGGTCTTGTTTGGCTATAGTTATAATTACCATAAGCTTCTTGACCATTATTATTTACATTTATTGTAGAGCCTATAATTTCAGCTGTATTTTCAACCCAAATACCAGAGTTTGCTCCACAGTTATTAGCATCAATTGTTGAATTTTTTACTGTTAAATTATTAGCATACATATTAGAGGCTGTATATTTAACATTAGCCCAAGGACCATCAGAGTTATTACTAATATTTAAGTATGAGTTAATAACTTTAATATTACCTCCATTAGTACCCCAACTATGATTATTTGTCATAGAAACATTTGAACCAGTTATATTGATTTGATCATTATCACCACTAACACAAACCGCATCTACACCATTATTATTCATAGTAACTTTATTAACATTAGTAAAGTTTAAAATATTTGTTGAACCAGATTCCATTCCAGCATGATAACCACTAACTTTACTATTATTACTCATATCTACTAAAGTCATATCATTAAAGTTAAGAGTAACTTTAGCACTTCCCATTACATTAATACCAGCCATAGCATTATCACTAGCTATAAAACTAGAATCTTTAGTACCATTTAAGTTAAAGATTGTTCTATAACCAATCCACATACCACTTCCATGATTTTGATCAGTCTCTAAAGAATTAATTAAAGAAAGTTTACTATTATTAACTAAATCTAAAGTAACATCACAATCATTAGAAACAAATATTCCTTCTCTATATGAAGAAATAGTTAAATCACCATCGATAGTTAAGTTTGACTTAGTATTATCTTTAAATAAAATACCAAAGTTATTACCATTATCACTTGTAAAAGTAACCTTACCAGTCATTTTAAGAGTCTTATTACCATCAACAGTAAGAGATAAGTTTTGATATTCACCTGTTGCAAATTCAATTGTATCATTTGAATCAACTATGCTTTGTATTTCTTCACTAGTCATATCAGTTGTTACACTAGCAGTTGCAGCTTTAACATTTGGTATAAACATCATAATAAATACAGCACATAATACCATCAATGATTTAGAAATTTTTTCTACCATTTTTTTCTTCCTCCCAATAGATATTAATCAAGGAAACATAACTTACCGATTAACCCCATCTAAATGATAAATAATCCCCTGAATAACTCACTATGCTAAAGAAAAATTAACAAATTGTCAATATTTTTTAGATGAATTTTGTAAATTTCGGTAGAAAAAAACTGGAAAATAGAAAATTCCAGCTTTTTAGTTTTCTAATGATAATTTTAATATTTCGAGTGAAAAGAGACAATTATTTTAATTTGTTACATTTTTTACTGTTTCTTTCTTTTTTAGCAATCAAGCTTCCATCTACTTTATAAATAGCAACTCCACTTATATCATCATATAACTTTAGGTATCTATTTAAAACATCTTCTACTGAAACAAATGGTGGAATATCATCATCATCTAATATTGGTTCAAAAGGAACAAAATCAATCATAAAGCCATCAATTGTTTTTGAAAATGGACCTACCCGGTAGGAATTGTTACTATAGAAATAAATCACTTTATAACCATCAGTTGCAGTTACAGTATTAAAATCATATATTAATTCTTCTTTGTAAACAACACTATCATTAATAGTTTTTACATTATCTCTAACCTTTTTTCCCATACAGTCTTGATTAACACTATAAATAGCAACTCCTAAAGCCTTTTTATTATCACTTAAAAACAAAGATAAAATGTCATCTATACTTTTACATTTAATATTGTTACCTTTAAAAAACTCAATAAAATTTTCTATATTCTTGGCATACAACCCTCTTGGTGCTTCGTGATACTTTTCATAGTAATATACAATTCTATAACCATCATTATATGTTACATAACCTTCGTAATACATTAAATCCTCTTTTTTTATTTTCATAATATAACTCCAAACTATTTATTTAAAACTTATTGTACCAAATTTCTAACGAAAAGTCATCAAAGTATCACAAAAAAGACACATGA
>CAVLCG010000077.1:0-6444 GCA_963661445.1 bacterium
TTATTCGGACTTATTTTATTTCTTTTAAATCATATATTATCTACTTACTTATTTTATTAAATTATTTCCCGGGAAATAATTTAATAAAAAGAAAAAGAGGAATTCCTTCTAAGCTTCCTCTTTTTTTTGTTCTGATTCAATTTCTTTTTCTACAATAGCTATAGTTGCTACTTTTTGATTTTCTTTTAAATTAATTAATCTGTTACCTTGGGTTGCTCTTTTCAATGTTGAAATTTGTGACAGTGGCATTCTCATAATTATACCACTATCTGTTATTATCATAACATCCAATCTATCAACATAGTTAGGATTAACATACTTTAATGCAACCATATTTCCGTTTTTATCTGTAATGTTCAAAGCTTTAACACCTTTGCTACCTCTGTGAGTCAATCTGTATTCATCTATTAAAGTTTTCTTTCCATAACCATTTTCGGTTACAATTAAAATTTCTTCACCTGAATTAATTATTTCGGTACTTACTACTTCACTATCTGCCAAATCTATACCTTTAACGCCAGATGTACCACGACCCATCGATCTAATTTCGGTTTCATTAAATCTTACCATTCTACCATTTTTAGCTCCTATTACAACCTCATCTTTACCTGTAGTTTTTCTTACGGCAATCAATTCATCATTTTCTTTTAATATAATTGAAATTTTTCCGCTTTTTCTTATGTTATTAAATTCCTCTATAGGTGTTCTCTTAACTAAACCATTCTTTGTAGCAAATAATAAATATTTAATTTTATCTTCGTTTGAATCAAGCTCAATCATCGAACGTATGTTTTCATTTTTATCTAATGATAACAAATTAACTATTGGTATTCCTTTTGATTGTCTACTAAACTCTGGAATTTCGTAGCCTTTTAATCTGTATACCTTTCCATTATTTGAAAAGAACAATAAATAATCATGTGTTTTCATTGGAATTACTTGTTCTACGAAGTCTTCCTCATTGGTTGACATACCTTTTATTCCAACTCCACCCCTATTTTGAGCTCTATATGTATCTGATTTCATACGTTTAATGTAACCTTTATTGGTTAAAGTTACTATTATATCTTCTACAGGTATTAAAGATTCATCCTCTATATACTCTATAGCCGTCATATCTATATTAGTACGTCTTTCATCAGCATACTTATCTTTTATCTCTAGTAATTCATCTTTTATAACTTTTAAAATATTTTCATCACTACTTAATATTTCTTTAAGTTTTTCAATAGTCTTTAGTAATTCATTTAATTCATTTTCTATTTTTTCTCGTTCTAATCCAGTTAAACGACGTAGTTTCATTTCTAGAATCGAATTTGCTTGAATCTCAGTTAATCCAAATTGATTAATTAATCCAGAGCGAGCTTCTTCATCCGTTTTTGAACCACGAATTAGTTTAATTACTGCATCAATATGATCAAGTGCTATTTTTAATCCTTCTAAGATATGTACTCTTTTCTCGGCTACATCTAAATCATATTTTGTTCTACGAATTATTACTTCTTTTTGATAATCAATATACTTAACTATAATATCTTTTAATCCTAAAGTTTTTGGAACTCCTTGATCTAGCATCAAAAATATTATTCCATAGGTTGTTTGAAAAGCAGTATGTTTAAATAATTTATTTAGTACAACTTGAGCATTAGCATCTTTCTTTAAAGTAATTGTAATCTTAATACCATTTTTTAAATCAGAATGATAATCAGATATTCCTTCAATTGTCTTATTATGAACAAGTTCCGCAACTTTATTCTTTAATTCTAGAGTATTAACACCGTATGGAACCTCATCAATTATTATATAATGACGGCCGTTTTTCTCTTCAATTGTAGCTTTACTTCTTATTGTAATGGAACCACGGCCCGTTTCGTAAGCTTTTCTTATACCACTATTACCTAAGATATTAGCCCCTGTTGGAAAATCTGGTCCTTTAATATATTTCATTAATTCATCTAGTGTAATGTCATGATTGTCAATATAAGCAACACAACCATCTATTACTTCTCCTAAGTTATGTGGTGGAATGTTAGTTGCCATACCTACAGCTATACCAGTTGTTCCATTTACTAAAATATTTGGAAACCTTGAAGGTAAAACTTCTGGTTCTTTAGTTGTTTCATCAAAGTTTGGAATAAAATTAACTGTATTTTTATTAATATTTCTCAATAGTTCAAGTGATATTTTAGAAAGTCTAGTTTCTGTGTAACGCATTGCTGCTGCTCCGTAACCTTCAATATTACCAAAATTACCATGTCCATCAATTAGCATATATCTATAAGAGAAATCTTGAGCCATTCTTACCATAGCTTCATAGATAGAACTATCACCATGTGGATGATAATTACCCATAACCTCTCCTACCGTTTTAGCACTCTTTCGATGTGGTTTATCTGGTGTATATCCAGACTCAAACATAGAATATAGAATACGTCGATGAACAGGTTTAAGACCATCTCTTAAATCAGGAAGTGCTCTTGCTACAATTACACTCATTGAATATTCCAAAAAGGAATCTTGAACTTCTTTAACTATATTATTTGTTTCTAATCGATCCATTTTTTACCTCCTATATATCTAAGTTTTCAACATAAGTTGCATTTGTCTCAATAAATTCTCTTCTAGGTCCTACTTCTTCACCCATTAATTTAGAGAAAGTTTCATCGGCAGCTAAGGCATCATCAACAGTTATTTGTCTTAATACTCTCTTATGAATATCCATTGTTGTTTCATTTAATTCCTCAGCATCCATTTCTCCTAAACCTTTCATTCTGGCTATATCATATTTAGTATTTGGAGAAAGTGTTGCTAGGTACTCATCTCTTTCTTGCTCATTTAAAACGTATTTGATAGTTTTTCCGTGCTTTATAACGAATAAAGGTGGTTGCGCGGCATATACATGTCCAGCTTCAACAATTGGCTTAAAAAAGCGGTAAAATAATGTTAAAAGCAATACTCTAATATGACTACCATCTACATCTGCATCTGTCATTATAATAATTTTATTATATCTAAGCTTAGATAAATCAAATTCTTCACCAATACCAGTACCAAAAGCTGTTATAATAGTACGAATTTCTTCATTTGATAAAGCTCTATCTAATCTTGCTTTTTCTACATTAAGTATTTTTCCTCTTAATGGCAAAATTGCTTGTGTCATACTATCTCTACCTTTTATAGCAGAACCACCAGCTGAATCACCCTCTACTAAGAATATCTCACTTTCTGAGGCATCTTTACTCTTACAATCAGATAGCTTTCCGTAGAAGTTAGTGACATCTAAATCACCTTTTCTTCTTGTTAATTCTCTTGCTTTTTTTGCTGCAACTCTAGCCCTAGAAGCTGTCATAGCTTTTTCTATGATTATTTTTGCTTCATCTGGATGTTCCATTAAAAATCTTTCAAGATTTGCTGAGAAAATCCTATTTGCTATTCCCCGAACTTCACTATTTCCAAGTTTAGTTTTTGTTTGACCTTCAAACTGAGGGTTAGGATGTTTTATAGAAACAATCATTGTTAATCCTTCCTTAACATCGTCACCAGTTAAGGAATCGTCCTTATCTTTCATCATACCAGTACTTTGGGCATACTTATTTAGTATTCTTGTAAGGGCCATTCTAACTCCATCTTCATGAGTACCACCCTCTGGAGTTGTTATATTATTTACAAATGAATAAATACTAGAACTATAAGTTTCATTATATTGCAAAGCAACTTCTAACATGATGTCGCCTTCTTGTCCTGTTACATCAATAATAGTATCGTGTATTGGTTGCTTAGACTTATTTAAAAGTTCAACATATTCACGAATTCCACCTTCGTAACAAAAGGATTCCTTTTTATCTGCTTCTCTATCATCATATAGTGTAATTCTAAGACCACGATTCAAAAAGGCTAGTTCACGTAATCTATTTCGTAATATATCATAATCAAATACAGTAGTTTCTTGAAAAATAGATGCATCTGGTAAAAATGTTACAGTTGTTCCTGTACGATCTTCATCACAGTCACCTATAACTTTTAAAGGTTCAACTGGATGCCCACCATTAGTATATTTTTGATAGTAAACTTGACCATTTTTATATACTTTTACCTCTAGATATGTAGACAAAGCGTTAACTACACTGGCACCTACACCATGAAGACCACCAGATACTTTGTATCCACCACCGCCGAACTTTCCACCAGCATGCAAGACTGTATATACAGTTTCTACTGTACTTTTTCCAGTTTTTGGATGAATATCTACTGGTATACCACGACCATCATCTTTAACAGTAATACTATTATTTTTTTCAATAGTAACCTCAATATGGGTACAATAACCTGCTAAAGCTTCATCTATAGCATTATCAACAATTTCCCATACTAAATGATGTAATCCTCTACTGCTTGTAGTTCCAATATACATACCAGGTCTTTTTCTTACAGCTTCTAATCCTTCCAATACCTGAATGGCTGAGGAATCATATTTTGCTAAATTTTCTTTTTCCATTAATTATTACTCCTTTCAACATTACCATTATTTACTTTAAATATTGTTGCATTCTCCAATGATTTTTTAGAAATATTTTTTAAATCAGTGGTTGTTATAATACTTTGAATATCTTGATTTACATACTTTAATAAACGATTTTTCTTTTTTAAGTCAAGTTCACTAAAGATATCGTCTAATAATAAGACTGGTTTAGTTCCATTTTTTTCCTCAAATATTGGTATGGTTGACAACTTATAAGCTAAAACTGCACTTTTTTGTTGGCCTTGTGAAGAAAATAGCTTCATATCCACATCATTAAGTTGAAATTGAAAATCATCACGGTGCGGACCAAACAACGTCATACCAATATGAAGCTCTCTTTGATAATTTTTGTTCAAAATTTCCTTCATTGTCTTTTTCAAACTGTCATCCTCATAATTACTAAAGGAAATATTTGGTTTGTACAGAATTGATAAGTTTTCTTCACCAGTAACATTCTTAAAAATACTATTAATATTCTTGTTAATTTTTTCTAGATATTCATTTCTAAGCTTATAAATAACAATTGCCTTATCTATTAATTGTTCAGTTAAAATATCAAGATATTTCTTATCAGCAATATTATTAGTAAAAAGAATTTTTAGATATTCATTACGTGTTCTTAATATTTTATTATATTGATTATAGGTATTTAAATATAAAGATGAAAGTTGACTAAGTTCCATATTTAGTAAATTTCTACGAATACTAGGAGAACCTTTTATTAACTCTAAATCATCAGGAGTAAAAAGCACAATATTTAAATTAGATATATAATCAGCTAGGCAGTAAACTCTCTTACTATTAATTTTTACTGCTTTTCCTGTCTCCATAATTTCTATTTCTAAGTTTTTTAATGATTTATTATTTTTAACAGTTCCTTTTATTTTAGACTTCTTCTTATCGAGCCTTATTAAATTATTTTCATTAATATTCTTATAAGACTTTGTTAATGCTAAAACAACTATCGACTCTAATATATTTGTTTTTCCCGAAGCATTTTCCCCAATAAATATATTCATAGATAGTCCTAATTCTAAATTAACTTTACCATAATTACGAAAATTAACTAAATTTAACCGTTTAATTACCATTTTTAGTCAAAAAAGCCTTCATATTTTCACCTTCACCCATTTTCAGTATACCCATACACGCAAGAATATTATAACATATTTGGTTTAAATAAAATAGAAAAAATTGCTTTTTTTGACTTATTCCGTAACTAAAATTCCTTTATTTTTTACATAATTTAAATTTATACAAAAAAGACTAACATCATTAAATAATGTTAGCAAAAAAATTATTGATTTTTTCTGTTTCTAATAACTGATTCTAGACGACTAGCTCTAAGAATCTGGTTTTCCATTGATTTGTATGAGATTGGAATGTTTATTTTTTTACCATTATCAAATACTACTTCTGTATAGTCTTTCCTTTTTTTAACTGGATTTATAGTTTCTATCCTATTTAAGGCTAACCAAGAACAATCATTTTCTTCTGGTGATACAGTAGGAAAAAAAATTACATTTCTACTATCATCCACCATTATAGGTAACTTATAGGATGTTTTTAATATTTGTTTAGCCCCTTCTCTTCTTCCGATGTATGAGCTGCCAAAATATTTACAACTATAATCAATTATCTTTAATGGTCTTCCCTCTACGTTATACTTGTAATCGGCCTCTACTACTACAGAAGTCATTTTTGTTTCTGGTATGATTGCCAAAGTGGCATCATTAATTTCATAATCTTTCATTTAATTTCCCCCCTAAAACATCAAAATGTTTACCATCAGTCTACTATATTATACTGTCGAATTTTATCGTTTTATGTCGATAAGTGTTAAAAAATGAAAAAAACTGGCATTTTTACCCAATGTCATTAACTTAAGAAAAATTTTTAAACTAGAATTTTAAACAGTATACTGT
>CAVLCG010000078.1:0-6407 GCA_963661445.1 bacterium
ACGCAATGAGCATAGTACATGAAGTAACCACTAATGATTTTACTAGTGCATATCCCTCAATTATGGTTTTAGAAAAATTACCTATGAGCAAAGGGGAAAAGATAACAAAGCCTAGTTATTTTAAGTCCTACATTGATAAAGGACGGGCAACCTTAATGACGCTAGAATTTAAAGATATAGAAAATGTGAATGCGTGTGATGATTACATATCTTCCAGTAAATGTAACTATCTAGAAAAAGCACAACTCAATAATGGTAGGGTACACAAAGCCAAAACCTTACATATAACTATTACTGATATAGACTATAAGATTATAGAAAAACTCTATACGTGGACTGAATGTAAATGTACTGAATGTTATATCTATGCTTATGGGTATCTTCCTACTGCTATTGTAGATAGTGTCTTAACATTCTATGAAAATAAGACTAAACTAAAAGGGGTAGAGGGAGAAGAATATAACTATATGGCAAGTAAAGAATTATTAAATAGTTGCTATGGAATGTGTGTTACTAATCCTTGTAGAGATATTATAGAATTCAGTTTAGAAAATGAAGAATGCTGGAGCAGTGAGAGTTGTGATATTAAAGAAACAATCGATAAGTACAACACTTCTAAATCTAGATTTTTATTCTATCCTTGGGGTGTATGGGTTACTGCTAAAAATAGACTTAACTTGTGGAATGGAATTCTAGAATGTGGAACTGACTACATCTATAGTGATACGGATAGTATTAAATGTGCTAACTATAAGGAACACGAAAAGTACTTTAATGATTATAACAAAGAGATTATTAAAAAGATTAAAAAGAGTGCTAAACATTATAACTTTAAACTAGAAAGATACATTCCTAAAACCATTAAAGGTGTAGAAAAACCTATCGGGGTATGGGATACGGAAGAAACATCAGAAGAATTTAAAACTCTAGGTGCTAAAAGATATCTTTATCAATTGAATGGAGAATACCATTTAACTTGTAGCGGAATTAATAAAAACGTGGCTCTCCCTTATATGCTTGAAGAAAGTAAGGGTAAGATGTTTGAATTCTTCAGTAATGATATGTACATTCCAAAAGGTAAATGTGGTAAGTTAATTCATACCTATTGTGATTATAGTATTACTGGAATACTAACTGACTATCTAGGGAATAAAATGGAATACCGCGAAGATAGTTTTATTCATTTAGAAAATGCCGATTATAGTTTATCTATTTCAAAAGAATACGACGACTATTTAGAGGGTTTAACTTATGTAAAGAATGGTAGAGAGACCAAAGGAGATTAATATGGGAAGAAATAAAAAGGGAGATTTTTACTCCCTAGATGATATATTGAAATATGACGCTACTTATAACTTCATTATAGGTATGCGTGGTAATGGTAAAACGTTTGCGTGTCTAGAATATATCCTAGACCAGTACTTACAAAAAGGTAAGGCTGGAGCAATCATTAGAAGATACGAACTAGAAATTGTAGGTAATAAAGGTATGCAAATGTTCAGTGCCTTTGTTAGCAATTCTAAAGGTAACCTCATAGAAAAGAAAACTGGAGGTAAATGGAATGACTTTATCTATAAGAATAGACAATTTACTTTATGTAAAAAGAATAGGGAGACTGGGGAAATAGAAAACTACGATATGAATGCTTTTGCTTATACCTTTGCTATATCTCAACAAGAGCATTATAAATCTATTTCGTATCCAACAATCTATACTGCTCTCTTTGATGAAGTTATCACAAGAGACGGATATTTAGAAAATGAATTCGTGGACTTCCAAAACTTACTCTCCACTATCATTCGTGATAAAGAGGGGTTTAAGATATTTATGTGTGCTAACACAATCAATAAGTATTGTCCTTACTTTGATGAAATGGGACTTAATCACGTTAAGGAACAAGCACAAGGAACCATTGATTTATATACTTATGGTAATGGTAAGTTAAAGGTTGCAGTTGAATACGCTGAAGTCTTAACTAAAATTAAAAAAGTTAATGATATGTATTTTGCATTCGATAACCCTAGACTTAAGATGATTACGGAGGGTGCGTGGGAAATTGATATTTACCCGCATCTTCCATATAAATATAATGTTCTAGATGTTGTATTTAAGTTCTTTATTGAGTTTGATAAGGAACTATTTACGGGAGAGGTTATTAGTAACAATGATGAAATGTGGGCGTTTATCCACAAGAAAACAACGCCTATCACTGAAACGGAATACCCAGTATATACAACTAAAATCGTTACTCAAAGGAACTATACAAGAAAATTCTTTAAACCTAAAAATAAGGCTGAAGAATTAGTCCTTAAGATTTATCAAAAGGAACAATTCTACTATCAAGATAACTCTATTGGAGAGACATTAAGGAACTTTCTAATGTGGAGTGAAAGTTTGTAAAGAAAAAACCCTACACAATATGGTAGGGCTTTTCTTTTGGCTTTAAATGATTAAGTAAGGAGAAAATGCAAAATGATTAAATAACTTTTACATAATCGTTGTAAACTCATAGAAAGGATAAAACAAGAAAGAAACAAAAACCTTTCTATTACATTTACATCTACTATTATACATTAAAGGATAACACCGTCAACTAATTTTTGATTTAGTAAATCAAATTCTTCTTTAGTAATATTATTAATTTCTAATTTCGGATTAGGTATAAAGGTTATACCTTTTAAACTAGATAATGTTTTCTTTTGATTTAAAGGTTTTCCATAATATGATTTAAAACTATCGTAATCATTAATAGTTTTCTTTTCAATGATAAAGTAAATTGAGTGTGGATTATTGAATGATGTATTATATTGACCCATTGTTCCACGACTAATAAGTTGTTCAGTTTGTGTGCTAGGTAAACTTTCTACAGCACTACCTAAACTTGATACACCACTCATTACAAGTTTACTACCTAATCCACCTAATCCTAAACCTAAAGTTGTAGCACCAGCAATTGCAGTAGTGCCTGTTCTAAACATAGCTTGTTGTTGGAGTTGTGTATTAGTTCCCCCAATAGCAATATCAACAGCCATTGAGCAATTCCATGTATAGAGTACTACTTCTTGACTATTTCCTTTTTTATCTTTTTCTTGTCTAGATAATGTATAAGTTGCATTACCACTTGCTGGTTCAATAATTAAAGTAATAGTAATAGGCTTTTGTCCTGCAATATCTTTTATCGCAATATCTGTAAAACCTACATAAGGTAAATATAGTTGAGCCTTTGTGTATGGTTCGAAATCAGTAAAAGTGGACGCTGATAAATTACCTAACATAGAAAACTTTTTCGTAATAAGTTTAGTTTCACATCTACCACTATTAGCATAACCACTATTAGTAATAGTAACAACACTATTACCTAAAATAAATCCAGTAGTTGTTGAATATATGCCCATAGCATTATAAGGAACGACTTTAATAGATTGAATAAAATTTAAAGGTTGAGTGAAACCACTTGATAAATTTTTAATAAAATCATCTTTCAAAACTTCAGCCATTAATAGTTCTAATGCTCTAGTAGTAACTGCATAGTGTCTTACACTAGGAGTGTATGCACTACCATTTAATTCTAATTCATAAGGTTTTGTACTCATAGTGAACTTGTACCTCCAAATGTTGTAATTATAATATTTGTTTTAAGATTGTAAGTGTTATCTGATTCTATATCTTCTCCACCATAATCTAATATATCAATAGGAGCTTCTTCAATGTAGTAAGTACTATAATCTTCACTTGTTACAAGCTTATCATTTAATAGTTCGTTATACTCATTTTCTTGTCGTGAGATGTATTGTTCACTCTTTAATATATCATCTTTATAAGTGTATAAAACATCAACACTACATTCAATTTTATATAATCCAGTTCTTACACAAGTAATAGTATCTATATAATAGTATCTTCTAAAATCAGCAATATAGCAATAATTACAATCTGGTACTTCATCATTATTGATTTGAAACACTGGATTAAGGATATTAACACTATCTCTAAAAGTACCATTTAATACCTTGTATGTTTCTAATTTATAACCCTTATTAACTACTTTATTGTTGTTATTGTTTTTATATAGTGTGATACCAGTTGAACTAGGTGTAGGTGGTAATGGAAGTTTAGTGTAAGTAATAGTTTCACTATCTGGTAAAGGATAATAACCCTCTACTTTATCAAAACTAAAATAAACACTACCATTAACATTTTCTACATTTTCAATACGATAACTACCAACATTTAATTGTAATGCCGTTTGATATTTATTTTCTAAATTTTTACCATAATGGATAGTTGTTGGAATAATCACACTATTAGTATTGACAACTATAATATTTAATGAGTAATTTTTATCATCGGTTGTAGATAAATAACATTGTTCTAAACTAGGTTCTCTTAAATATCCTGGTTCTACCCATTCATAGTAAGTGTACTTTGGTGTATCATCAGCATTTTCATACCCTAAAGCATTAATGTTTGTACCCTGCAAAGTACCCTGTTTATTTTCGGCTAGAGCAAAAGACCAATCACTTGTACCACTAGGAAGTGTAATAGTATCCGTTCCGTCTCTACCACTAATATTTATATCAACATTAACACTAACACTATTAGGATTATTAGCACTAAATGATAAAGCATAAGTACCACTTTCTTCATTGTGTTGTACTTCTAAATTACTAAATGTAGGCGTTTTAAGTTTAGTAGTAGGGGTGTAATCGTTTTGATAAATACAAGTAAGGTTACCATTTTTATTTTCTAAATAATATCTACCAGTAAAAGAATACGAACCACTTGTAGCCTCGCCAGTATCTTCGCTTATGTATCCACCAGTTTCAAACATAAGTGATAAACATATTGAATAAGTGTCAAAGTTTATGAAATCATTTTTACCCTTACCTTTAACTAAATAAGTAGTATCGTTTTGTTTCATTAAATCAAATATATCGGGTCTATCATTTATAATTTTACAATAGATATATCCATAAGGAGAATAAAGGTAACTTAACTCAATACTATCTACTTTATCAAATTTACCTAAAGGAGCAAAATTCATAGGTATATTAGTATAACTAGATAGTGAACTCTTATGATTAATTGTAGCAATACCATTAGCATACAACAGATTATTACTATATGTTACAACAACAGATTTTAAAGATACATTTTGGTATCTTGAACTTGTATAGTACATACTACTAACATACCAAAGTCTTGAAACATAAACACTTACATCATTATTAATAATTGTACCAAATAATTGTTTTTTAATAATATCGCTTAAATTAAACTCAATAGTACTACCTATGTAGGTTTTAGTTGATTTAGTTACTGCTGGTACTTCAGTTAAATACCCGCTGGAACTAGTACTCATATTTCCTTTGGAATACATTTGAGTAGGGTTTCTTACGATAATAATATTACCCATATTACTACCACTAACAAGTATATATGGATATGTATCAACTAATTCAAACTCATTATCATATACTTCAACTTGGTAATCATATTGACTATAGGTTTGTGTATCACTTGAATAAGTAGGTATAGAAAATAGTCCACCTAGATTTAATTTATTAGTTGTTGCACACGAAAAAGGACAATACAAATTTTTATAACTTTCTTGCAAAGGTAAATATATATCAGTATCTTTTATAATACCCTCTTGAACTATTAAATATTCATTATTATCTTGTCTAATAATTACTAAATTGTTTGCAATAGAAATATACCAGTTATAATTATTTGTGCCGTCATATCCTTTATATATTAACTGATTATTTTTAAATTTTGCATAATACATAATTTATTTGTCCTCCATTAAATAAAAGAGGTGGATTATCTCCACCCCATAACTTTTGATTAAGCAATGAAGAAAACAACAAAGTTTTCATTAAAATCATTGAACCAACCTGCGTCGTATTTGTACCAGAAATTGGTAAATTCATGTTTATCGTTTCTATGTGATGTGTAGTAACGGTGTGTATTAGAAACACCTAATGCGTCTCTATCAAACATAACACCAACGATACCGTCTAACGCAACGGATACACCACTGACTGTTTTAACATCAATTTTAGAAGTTGAAGCATATTCAAAATCTAAACCACTACCTTGCCAGAAAGCAACTGTTTCGTGTTTTGGTAAAGCAACATATTCATTGTGATATGTGTTTGACATAACTGCACTTTCAACACTGTGTTCAAAGTTTGAAAGCATAACAACATGTAAGTAGTCTCTTGATGTTTGGTTAATTTTACCTTCAATATTGAATAAAGAAGAAATACTTCCTAATCTATCTACATACATTCTTAAAACTTTTGAACAGTATCTTAAAAATGATTCATCTTCAAGAGCTTTAGCCTTTGTAAGTTTAGCACCTGTTTTATCATTGTATAACTTTAATAAGTTAACACATC
>CAVLCG010000079.1:0-6334 GCA_963661445.1 bacterium
ATAAAGTCTAAAAACATATCCTTTAAGTACTTTCATATGACCACCTCAATTCATTAGAATTAATATATCATATAAAACAAATGTTTGCAATAACTATTTAAAACTTTTTATAACTTTCCTATTGTATAAAAAAATTGAAGTTTTGTTTTAATCTTTTTGTGGTGGGTTTAATTTTCATAAACTTACTTTTCTTTCAGCAATAATTTAAACGCACTTTCCTTATATATAAAAAATAAAGTCAATAGTGACTTCTTTTGTCCCCATTAGAGTATCAGCTCCTTTTTAATTATTATACTATTAATTTTTTTGATTAAAAGTAATGTGTAAAGATTTAAAGATTTTCCGTATTAGTTTTTTATTCCAAAGTAAAAGATAGATTACAGTAATGTTTTGAATAATTATTTTCATAGCTATAACATCTTTACCAATATTAGTAAAAAAGCTAAATAAGATTTACAGGAAGTCATAATACTCTTAAACATTGTATCAGAAATAGCTAGTTTTCCATTATTATTCATAGGTTTGCAATCACTATAATAGATAGAAAAAGTGAACTTTTATGTCCACTTTAATTAACTTATTTATTTAAATATTTTTCTAATACTTCTGTACTAACTTCTATAGTTGGTCTTATACCTGAAACATCATTTGCTGTTAAAACGTTGTTTTGAGTATTTAGATAGTAGACGCTACCATTCATACTAGATTCTTCTTTAAACCAAAATGTTGTATAAGTCATCCATGAATAGTATGGTGAAGCAGTAGAAAATGCTGTATTATAAGAATTCATTCCTAAATAGTTTATAGCATCACTTCTTTTTAATAAATCTACATTACTTATTACTATATTTAAGTTAGTTTCTAAATAACTTTTATAATTACTTAAATAAGTATCTAACTCTGTAGTACCACTAGTACTATCTCCTTCTGTATCATAATACTTTGTCCTACCATAGTTAGGTGTTGCACTATCTACCCATGCTCTTATTGTAGAGTCTTGTATACCTTCTGTTACATCACTATTTTTATAATTACCAACATTTAGATTATATGCTGATAATAATAAAGTCTTTTTACTATTAGATGAGATAACATAAAAGTCTTGATTATTACCTAGCTCTACTTTTTCTCCTGTACTAAATTTAGATCCTGTATCATTTTCACTATAATGGTATGGATTACTCTTAGTACCATCTCCTAACATTTCATAATTACCATTTATAGTAATTACTGGTCTTAGACCTAATTCAGTTGCAGATGTAGTTGAATCTGTTAAGGTACTATCAGTAGTTATCATCATAAGATTACCAGTTTTGCTACTACTATTATAAAACGATGGTGATAAAGTCCACCAATTACTAGTAATAGATGAATTATGTAAATAAAATAAATTAGTACTCTTATTATAACTACCTCCTGCTAGAATATACTCAGAAGCACTTATTAGACCTATTTTACTTTCAAAAGTATACTTACTAGGACATACTAAAGATGGAGAATATATATTTGTATAAGACTGGAAATAAAAGGGGCTAGTTAGTGATGTAGTGGTAAAGTCATTACAGAACTTACTATCAACAATCATATTAGAATAATCACTTAAGTTTTCATCATACCAGTTTTGAAGTGCTGTTTTAACATTACTATTTTGATATGCTAAGACTTCTTTTGCCATATCAACATTTGCTATTTCCTTAGTATCATTATAAGTAGATTTTAAAAGAACATCATCACTAATTAATCTTAAATTACCATCTTCATCTATTTGTAATATCTTCCATAATATATTTCCAAACTTTACAAAGTTATTAACAACACCACCTCTATAGATAATAGCATTACTCTTACCTGTTATTCCTTTAATCTTATAAACTGATAATTCTCTAGCAATATCTCCAAACATATCTTTCTTTTCATCTAACGACATATTATCTAAATCAATAGTATTTATCTCATCCATATTACCAGACTCTGTATATTTACTAACTACTTCTTTTTGCATTTCAGATTTATAATCCATACCATTAGAAACTTTTCCATAGACATTTATTCTAACGCTAAATGATAAATTTCCTCCATCATCTTGAGGATTATAAGATTCATCTACATACATCCTAAGACGATATTTAACTGTTTCACTACTATTAATACTTTTCTTAGCTAAACTCATCATATTTAAAGGTCTTCCCGTTAACTCATTGGCAGTTTTCTCTACTTTAAATACTTTAGGTGCCATTACCTCAGTTTCAGTATCACTACTATCTAATTTAGTTAAATAAAGTTTTATATATTTACCATCTATTTTTTTATCTGATGTAGTTATATCTTCTGCTGCTATTTCATAGTTAATAATAGCTTCTCCTTTGATATTACTTTCTACTGTAAAATCAAAATATTCCCCTTCTTTTAATCTTACTTTACCAGTAGCATCTGTTGTTGGTAGAGCTTTATCAATTGTTATTTTATTACTAGTTTCTTTAAAACTCATAGCAATAATACCAGTAGATATAGTATTTAATTTCTCACCCTTTGCTGAAAAGATAAACAGTGCATAAGTTAGTGCTAAAGATGTTACTGAAAATATTACTACACTTAATACTAATAAAATCACTTGCCTTTTCTTATTCATAATACCATCCTCTTATCTTACATATTTATGGTATCAAAAAAATGGCTATTTAACAAGAAGATTTTCTTCCATATAACCATTTTTACTTTCATAAGAAAGATAAGCACAAGCATTATCTATACTTTTAATAAAATTTATTTTATTATCTATACTTATTAATGCTACACCATTATCTAATGAATAAACTTTCTTATTAGTATCTTTTAAGTCTTCTTTTAATTCTTCTTTCTTACCTATTACATTATTATAATGTGGACATATTACTATATCTATGAAATTAAGTCCTTCTACAAATGTATATTTATCTATTTCATCTCTCAACTTTAACGAATCAGAATAGCCTTCTTTAGAAAGCATAATAGCTCCTGCTGACATTCCTACAAGGATAGTACCATTATCATAAGCATTTTTTAATAAAGATACTAAATCATACTCTTTTAAATCATTTACTAACTTAATAGTATCTCCTCCACAAAAGTAGATGATATCAGCATCACTTATTTTCTTTTCTACTATATCTCTATTATTTAAGATATTTTTCTTTTTTAGATATGCACAAGTACATCCTAAGTCTTTATAAATCTTTTTCATTGTATCATAATAAGAATCAGAAAAGGAACTAGCTAGTCCTATAAAAAGAAAATTAGGATTAGCTTTATTAGTAAGTTCTACTATTTTTTTATCAATAGTAGCAGTCTCATAAGAGGTATTACCTCTCCCAACATCTCCTCCACCAATAAGTACTAGTTTTTTCATAAATTATCACCTTCATCCATCAAGTATAATACTACTGTATTTAAAGTTATTCCTATCATTACTAATCCAATCAATATAAAATTCATCCTACAGTAATCTAAACTTATTGTATATAACTCTGTTAAAGCTAATCTACTATCAAAGATAGTTCTATAGCAAACAACACCTAAGTAGATAGCTAAAGCTATTATTATTAAATTATAGCTCTTAGTCTTAATATATATTTTCTTTTTAGAAAACATAGAAAATAAAGTTATAGCAATAAATAAGAATAAAGTTACTAAGAAGAATATTCCTGTTTTACCACACTTTATAATAATTGGTAGCAAATAAATAGTTATAACTAAATATAGTATAAAGGAAACTATTCTAAGATAATAAATTACTTTATTAAGCATTATCAAGTCCCCTATCTATACCATCTTCTATTTCTTGTTTAAATTCTTTCTCAAACCTAGGTATTTCTTTTTTAATAACATCAGAGTAAACATTCTTAGTATTTAATATTGCTTTTTTCACATCAAAAATATTTACATCTTTTCGGTTATTATAAAGAGCAAAGGAGAACGCTTGTTGAAGTATTGCCAAAGTTACATCTGGATATCTTGCTCCTGTTTCATAAACTCTTCTATATTCACTAGTAAGATCCGTTAAGAAAGCCATTATCTTTTCTTTAACATAAGGATCATACATTAAAGTCGCCCCTGTTTTCTTTTCTATCTTAGGAAGAGTTCCCATACAAATAGCAATTGTCTCTTCTCTTGTTGGTTCTTTAACCTCTACTCTTTGAAAACGTCTAACAAATGCTTTATCTCTTAGAATATATTGTTCATATTCTTCAGTAGTAGTGGCTCCTATTACTTTAATATCTCCTCTATCTAGTCCTGGTTTAAACATATTAGCAAAGTCAAGTGCTTCTCCTTTAGTACCCATAAGTGTATGAATCTCATCTATAAAAAGGATTAAGTTATGATAATTTTTCAATTCGTCTAGAAGTATTTGTATTTTACTTTCACCTGTATCTGGGTCCATTCCAAGTAGGGCTGATGTATTTACTTTTATAACTTGATAAGTCTTTAGTGCATCCGGTACATTACCTATTTGAATACGGTAAGCAAAACCTTCAACGATAGCAGTTTTACCAACACCAGGTTTACCAATTAGGATGGCTGATTTTTCTGGAGTTAAAAGAATAAGTGCTAATTGCTTAATTTCTTCTTCTCTACCAATAGCAGGATTGGTGATATATTCTTTCTCAGTAAAGTTTTCACCATAACTTTTTAAAATACTTATCTTACTTTTTCTTATTTCATCATTCATAAGGATTCCCCTTTCATCTCTTACTAAAGAGTATAGCAGAAAAACCACTATTAGTCGTTACTAATTACAGATTTTTTAAAAATTTTGCAATTAGTAACAAAAAAGTGTTGACATCTTTTAAATATATGTGATAAACTTAATGTGTTGTTGGGGAATTAGCTCAGCTGGGAGAGCGTCTGCTTTGCACGCAGAAGGTCAGGAGTTCGATCCTCCTATTCTCCACCATATATGATTTTACTAACCATTTGGTTAGTTTTTTTATACAAAAATAAGCTTGTTATTATGACAAGCTTATTTATTTAAAGATTTATCTATAACATTCATCACTCTACTTTTCATATAACATTGACCTTTAAAATTGGGATGAGAATCATTTTTAGCAACATGATTGATATTCCCCATAACATTAACAAAATGAATGTTGTCATATTCTGCAAAGTAACTAGCTACTTTTCTATTAATTTTTGCATATATTGGTGCTAAACTATATCTTATTACTTTCGATTCAAACATAGGATAAACACCAAACATATAAATCTCTACAGTGGGATTTAGAACTATTAAGTAATCAATCATTGATTTAATATCACACATAGTTTTTTCAAAATCATCATTAAATCTAAGTAGTAGTTCTGGTGCTATTTGTTTTATATCATTTGATCTCATTTTTACATAACTGTGGAAGTTCATTTGACCACAACTATAAAAGAAGATTGGATTTTTACTTTCACAATAATGGGAAGTTATTTTTATAGTGGGATTATCAGTATTTTATAATAGTTCGTTAAAAGCCTAGGATTAACTGGGAATGGAAATATATCTTCTTTTGCAATGGCCTTTTTTGTTTGGACTAGATTATGTCATAATATTCTTGTTTTTGATAATCTGAGTCAATTATTCTTTTTAAACCGAAAGTTTTATTACAGCCTAGACTATGTAGATTAACATAATAACATTTAAACCATAAGTTGTCAGATTATCAGCAACCATATCAATATAACTTTTAACTTCTGTATTATCTGGAGTATGTGGTACCCCTAAGCAATCTAATGCTCCAATTAAAAACATTTCATCATCATTATATTTCTTCTTAATTTTATCAATATTATTCATTATTTATCCTCTTAGATATATAGTCTTTTTTACTTCTTAACTAATTGTTTTACTTTAGATAACTTGTCTATATCTTCTCCTGCATATTCACTAAGGGATTTTCTAAACTCTTTTAAGAACTCTAATGAAGAGGCTTCTACATAAGAATTATTTAATACTTTGTCTTGACTAATAAGGTGATTAAAATAACTATCCACTAAAAAATATTTTATCTCTTGATCAAAATCAGCTACATTAGTTTGAAAATTAATCTTTTCACTAGAATAATCAGTTGTATCAATAATTGAAAATTTTCTTCTGCCATATAAACATTGTACCAATTTTCTTACGAAAAGTTATTTTATAATTTTGTTTTACAAAAAAAAGCACAAGAGTTTAGTATATATGTCACCAAAACAAAAAACAACTCAAGTGCTAAAGATATTATATAACAATTATAAGAAAAATAAAGCCTTTTTTGTCAATGTCATTAACTTAAGGATACAGACTTTGAATCTGTATCTTTTTAGGTTATAA
>CAVLCG010000080.1:0-6042 GCA_963661445.1 bacterium
TCATGTGTCTTTTTTGTGATACTTTGATGACTTTTCGTTAGAAATTTGGTACAATTATTATAACAATAAGAGTAGAGGGTGATTAAATGTTAGGTGATATTAAAGAAATAGTCGATAACAATGTCTTTGTTAATTTAGCTATCGACCTTGCCAAACAAACAAACTTAGTTGATTTACATGTAATATTTGAAGATGGAAATGATAAAGTAGTAGGACAAATAGTTAGTACTACCAAAACAGTCTTAAAGGCAAATATTGTAGGAGAAATAAGAAATAATACCTTTATTCCAGGAGTTAGTAGTAAACCATCTTTTAGATCTAGTGTTAGAATAGTTAATATGGATGAGTTAGCACTTATTTTAGGAAAGCAAACACCAGATAAGGGAGAAGTACTTTTTGGATATTCAACAATATATCAAAACTACCCAATTCATGTTAATATTAATTCTTTTTTCAGTAACCATTTTGCTATTTTAGGTAATAGTGGAGCTGGTAAAAGCTTTACTGTAAGTAGAATTTTTCAAAATATCTTTGCTAGTCAAACAGCTAGTCCTGTAGGTGCACATGTCGTTATGTTTGATGCGTATGGTGAGTATACAAGAGCCTTGAAAGATATAGATAAAGTTAATCCTAATATGCATTATAAAACTAATACAACTAATACAAATGATGCATCTAGTGATCTTATAAATATACCGTTATGGTTACTTGGAGTAGATGATATAGCCTTACTTTTAGATGTAACATCTACTAACCAATTACCAATTATTGAAAAAGCCTTAACCTTAGTTCCTATCTTGACAGGTGAAGATGAGATGGTTCTAAAATATAAGAACGATATAATAGCAAGAGCTGTGGAAGATATCCTTTTAAGTGGAGCCCAATCTACTAAGATAAGAGACCAAGTAACAGCTGTTCTTACTAAATTCCATACCAAGGACCTATCACTTGAAAGTTTAATAGTACAACCAGGATATACTAGAACTTTAAAGCAATGTCTTTATATTGATAAAATGGGAAAATTAGTAGAGATGGAATTAGTAGTAAACTTTGTAAAACAGTTTATTTTAGAGGATAGAGAAATAGCTCCACAAACAGATAAATTCATCGCTTATACTCTAAAAGACTTAGAAACTGCTATGGATTTTGCATTAATTAGTGAAGGAGTCTTAAAAAGTGATAAAGTTTATGACTATGCTAATGTCTTAAGTGTTAGACTACATAGCTTAGTAAATAGTCCAAATCATGTATTTTTCGATTCATCCGCTTATATAGATAGAGCAACTTATATAAATGATTTATTTACTGATGTAAATGGTAATCACTGTCAAATAGTAAACTTTAATATTAGTTATATAGATGATAGACTTGCTAAAGTAATTACTAAGATTTTATCTAAATTAGTCTTTGATTATACTGTTGAAAATCCTAATCGAGGTAGTATGCCTTTCCATATTATCATTGAAGAAGCTCATAGATATGTACAAAAAGATACCGATACAGAAATATTAGGATATAACATCTTTGATAGAATTACTAAAGAGGGTAGAAAGTATGGAGCCTTATTAGGACTTATTACCCAACGACCAAGTGAACTTTCTGATACAGCTATTTCTCAGTGTTCTAACTTTATTGTTCTAAGAACTCTTCATCCCAAAGACTTGCATTATATAAAAGAAATGGTTCCTAATGTATCAGCAGAAATAGTAGAAGAACTTAAAAACTTAAAACCAGGTAACTGTATTGCCTTTGGAAATGCCTTTAAAGTACCAATTAGTATGTATTTTCAAAAAGCAAATCCTGAACCATTATCTAATAACGTTGATGTTAGTAGTGTTTGGTATCAAGATGGAAATATGATGTAAGAGAAGATAAAACCACATAAGGCACCAAGAAAATGACTTCCATGAGATACGGAGTCTTTAGCACCTAATAGTCTTACCTCATCAACTACATAGAAAAGTACAATAAGAATAAAAGTTAGTGGTATCTTATTAGTAGAAAAATTAACAAAAGAAGATAAGACTATTAACATAAAAGTAATACCACTAGCTCCTAAGATTTTATTTCTTGTAAAAATGGAATTAACTATACCAATTACCGTAGCGGTTATTAAAATCATTATTAAAAGATTAATACTACCATACTTTTCTTCTATCATGGGACCAATAAGTAAGATATAAAGAAAATTATGAGTAAAATGGCTCCAGTTAGCATGTCCAAAGATATGGGTAACTAATCTTAAATAAGTAAGAGGATTTAGTAAACTACTACGATAAGTTGAAAAAAACAAATCATTACTTTTACCTTTAGTTAATATATTTAAAATAAGAGATGCTAAAGAAATAAAAAAGAAAGATAAAATAATTAAAGAATTATATTCTAAATAGTTAAAGATATTCATTTTAAACCACCTTTCTAGACCAATTATACAATAAAAGTGTCTAGCCAAGCTAGGGTTTTAAAAAAGTCTTTTCCTTTTTAGAAAAATATGTTATTATAGATAGTAGTTAGGTAGGAGGTTAAGCATATGGCTTTCAACGATAAATTAAAAAAATTAATGGGACAAGATGATACAACAACAAATGAAGATATAAAAGAGGAGGAGTATTACAAAGTGTCAAGAGAAGAATATGAAGATGAAAATGGGGTAGCTGGTAGCAAGATGATGTTACTTGAACCACGTGCTTATTCAGAATCACAACAAATAGCAGATCACTTAAAAGATAGAAATGCAGTAGTAGTTAACTTAAAAAGAGTAACACCAGATCAAGGTAAAAGAATAGTAGATTTCTTATCAGGTACTCTTTACGCTATCGGTGGAGATTTACAAAAATTAGGTGGGGGAATTTTCCTTTGTACACCAAACAATGTAAATGTTGAAGGTAAAATTACTGATGATGTACCAGCTAAAACAAGTGGTAAAAAGTCTAAACAAGAAGAAGACGATGAATTTGACTGGTAATAACTAACCCGAAAGGGGGACTATGTGATGGATAAGTTTCATTATGAAGCTAATGGTTATAATAGAAGTGAAGTAAATGCTTTTATTGAAAGAGTAATTAGGGAAACTGAAGGTATTATTAATAAGTGTCAAGAACAGAAACAAGAACTTAAGAATTTAGAAGAAAAACTAGAAAGTTATAAGGCATTAGAAGATAGTATTAATAAATCTATAATTAATGCTGAAAAGACTAGTGATAATATAAAACGTCTTGCTAGAGAAGAAGCTAATGTAATAGTTAGTGATGCTAAAAATAATGCTTCTAGAATAGTTAATGATGCCCTTATTAGGTCAGAAAGAATCGAACAGCAAGCTGATGCCTTAGAAAGAAATATTAAAATATTTAAAAGAAAGTTAAAGATTATTGTTGAACAACAATTAGCAGTAGTAGAAGAAATAGAAGTGTTGGACTTAGACGAATCTTAAGTCTGTTTTTTGCTAGGAGGGAATTTTTTTGGAAGAATTAACGGAAAGTTATGAAGAGTTATTGCTTAAATATAATGCTGCTTTAAAAACTCTTGAGACGCAAATTGCTATTTTATTACAAGACTTTGAATTTAAAAATCATTATAATCCAGTAGAACACGTTAAAAGCAGAATTAAGAGTTATGATAGTATTGTAAATAAACTTAAAAGTAGAGATTATGAAGTAACTGTTGCTAACATTGAAGACCATATTCATGATGCAGTTGGAATAAGAATTGTTTGTTCTTTCTTATCAGATGTTTATATAATTGTAAATTTACTAGAAGATAGTGACCAAATAACTGTTCATACTAAAAAGGATTATATTTCAAATCCGAAAGATAGTGGTTATTCTAGTTATCATTTACTTGTCTATGTTCCTGTTTATTTAATTGATGGAGTAGAGATGGTAGAAGCAGAAATACAAATTAGAACTGTTGCTATGGATTTCTGGGCAAGCTTAGATCATAAAATAAGATACAAATTTAAAGGTGATATTCCTAAAGAAATTCAAGATAATATGTACAAGTGTGCACTTGATATAAATGCTTTAGATCATAAGATGGTTGCTATGAATGATAAGATGCAAACATTGATTGAAGATCAGGAAATAATTTAGCAAAAAAAAGGAACCAAACGTTTGGCTCCTTTTATTATTTAATATCAATAAGTTTTCTGTTTTTATTCTCATCAATCTTTGGAACAGCAATATGTAAAGTACCATTATTATATGATGCTTCAATATTTTCTTCATCCACATCACCTAGATAGAAACTACGAGAATATTTTCCATAAACTCTTTCACGACGAAGATATTTTTTCTTTTCATCTTTTTCTTCTTCTTCATGCTTCTTCTCAGCACTAACGATTAAGTTTCCTTTATTACATTCTACTTTAATTTCTTCTTTTTTGAAACCAGGTAGATCCATATCTACATGATAAGTATTATCTTTTTCATAGATATCACACTTCATCTTAGCTCCTTCTTCTTCAAACAAATCATCTAATGCGTTATCAAAATAAAATCTTCTTGGTAACATAATTATCACTTTCCTTTCACAATTATGTTATAGCACTATTTCTGGCACTTGTCAAGTAAGAGTGCCAATAATAAACAAATTTTTCAAAAAAAGATAAAAAAAGGGGTTGCAAGACTTGTCTAATTTTGATAAAATAACCTTGTTACTTGAGATGGCGGCGTTGGTGAAGTGGTTAACACGCTGGTTTGTGGCACCAGTATGCATGAGTTCGATCCTCATACGCCGCCCCATTATTGATAATAAGAGTCTTTTTAGACTCTTTTATTGTAGAAAAAGGTGAATTAAATGAAAATAAAGGATGAAAAAACAAATGTAATGCGTATATTAGATCAAAAGAAAATTAAATATAATAGTTATAACTATTTAGGAACAAGTGCTATCAGTGGCATGGAAGTAGCAGAAGCTCTAAATGAAAATCCTAATCTTACTTTTAAGACTCTAGTCACAGTTGGTAAAACAAATAATCATTATGTCTTTTTAGTACCTGTAAATAAAGAACTAGATTTAAAAAAAGCTGCTCAAGCTGTTAATGAAAAGAGTATAGAAATGGTAAAATCCAAAGAACTATTATCTCTCACTGGTTATATTCATGGAGGATGTTCTCCAATTGGTATGAAAAAAAGCTTTAAAACTGTTATTGATAGTAGTGCTAAAGATTATAATAGGTTAATATTTAGTGGTGGAAAAATAGGCTATCAAGTAGAAACTACTTTAGATGAACTAAAGAAAGTAATTAAGTTTGATTTAGTCAATATAACAAGTGCTTCTTAAAGTAAATTATAGTTGATTTGTATTAAGGAAAGTGCTACAATACACAAACAAAGAGAGGGATAGGCTATGCGATTTAATGATAAAAAGAATCAAGAGTTATATTTTAGAAGTCTATATTATTTAAATAGTGGCTCTCAAGGTGAATGCTACATAGATAAAAATAAGAAAATGGTGTATAAGTTATTATTCTATTATAAAGGATTGACTAAAGAAGAACTATTTCGATTTTCTGATATTAAAAATAAAACATTTATTTGGTCAACAGAAGAGATTATGGTGGAACCAAAAATTGTAGGATATATGATGCCATATAGAAAAGCAAAAAATCTTTGCGATTTAAATCCTATGTCTATCAACTTAAATAGCTTAGAAACTGCAATTACTAAAGCCTATACTGATATATAACTATTAACAGAAAATAATGTAAGAATTTATGATGTAGTGTACAATGTTGCTTTTACATTACAATTTAAATATTCTTTTTTTAAATAGTCAATTATTTGTTTTTCTTTAAATTTAGAAATGCCTTTCTTATTACTATAGCTATTTAAAAAGTGATTTATTGAATATATATAATTCCTAATTGTACACTCACTTCTTCCTCCTAATTCCAAGTTCTCTCTAATCATATTAATCCATTTTTCTTTGTTTTTTTCTGTATTCATAAAAACCTTCTTTCTATATTTGTCAAAACAAATACAAAAAAGCAATGTCATTAACTTAAGAAAAATTTTTAAACTAGAATTTTAAACAGTATACTGT
>CAVLCG010000081.1:0-5972 GCA_963661445.1 bacterium
TGACTCAGTAAGAGTATTAATTAAAGAGATAGAAGAGTATAGAAAAAACTTAGGATTAGTAGATGAAGACTTTGAAAGTAAATTTTATAATATGTTAAAGAATGATTTAGTAGCTAAAAAAGAGTTTATTGATAGTTTCAAAGATAAAAACTTTAACATAAATTATTTAAAAGTAAAGAACCAGATATTTGATTGTGAATTAGTTCATAATATTAAATTCTCTAAATTATATAGTGAGTATGCTATTAATAAAGTCTTAGAAACTAAAGAGATAGGTGAACAAAAACTATTTGTTACTTATTCAGTAGTTACTACTAAAATATTACAAGATGTTATAAAGGGTAACTTTACTAAGAAGTATTTAGTTGACTATATAATTGATTTAGATAATAAACCAAAGAAGAAGAAAAGATTATTAACTATTATAGATAATGATATAGTAAAAGAGAAAATAGTATTAAAGATAAATTATAATGATTATATAGCTAAGAAAGAAGAAGCATATAATTTAACTAGAGAAGGATATCATATAGCTATTATTATAGATGATAGTAAAGTATTAAATAGTGATACTAAAAAACTATTAAAAGCTTTCACTTATTTAATTGTTAGTGATAATGATATCTATGAAAACTTACAAGATGAATTTGAATTATTATATATACCTAGTTAGGAAGTGGAAAGATGGATACATTATTTAGATTTTTATATGAGTTTTTATCACAGTTTTTTGGGGGATTTGTTATTGTTATAAAGGCTACTATTGAAGCTTTAAAACAAACATTTAATTTTCCTGCCTATCTAAAAATAATTGATTTTTATAAAGATGATTTTAATGGACCTGAATGGTTATTTGTTGGTTTAGTTATTATTAGTTTAATAGTAATAGTAGTAGGAGCCATACTTTTAATTGTTTTCTTGATAAGAAAATATCTTCGCTTTAGAAAGACAATAGTTGAACAGGAAGAATTACTTAATGAAGTAGCTAAATTAAATGATGAAGTCTCATCTCTTGTTAAAGAAAAAGAAGATATTCTAGCTATGAAAGTATCTCATCTAGGTTTAAAACCCAATGAGAAAGAAACAGTGGAAGAAGAAGAGACTACTGATAGTAAAGAAGCAGGAGATGGATTCCGTTTTGCTAAGTTAAAAGCCTTAGATGATAGTTATGCTACTTATAAGATTAAAAATTATAATGATAACTTTACTTTAGAAGAGTTAGTTGAATTATTTAGAAACTTTGCTGCTAGCCAGTTAAAACTATATTATAAAAGTGAGATGGTAAGAATCTTTTTAGCAGGACTAGCTTCTACTAAATTAATAATCTTACAAGGTATCTCTGGTACTGGTAAAACATCTTTAGCTTATGCTTGGGGAAAGTTTTTAAAACATGACTCTTGTGTCGCTTCCGTTCAACCATCTTGGCGTGATCGTACAGAGTTATTTGGTTACTTCAATGAATTTACAAAGAAGTTTAATGAAACTGAAGTGTTAAAAACTATCTATGAAGCTGGTTATACAGATGATGTATTTACAGTAATTCTAGATGAGATGAATATCGCTCGTGTTGAATATTACTTTGCCGAGATGTTATCTATTCTTGAAATGCCAAATAAAGATGAGTGGTTAGTAGAATTAGTATCTAGTTCATGGGCTAATGATCCAAAGAAACTAATAGATGGTAAATTAAAGATAAGTCCTAATGTTTGGTATATTGGAACCATCAATAACGATGATTCAACCTTTATGGTAACAGATAAAGTATATGACCGTGCTATGCCAATAGATATTAATGATAAAGGAGAAGTATTTGAACCAATTGATACACCAGCACAAGATATAAATTATTCTTATATCGATAAATTGTTTACTGATGCTATTAATAATAATCAAATAAGTGAAGATACTCTAAATAAAGTTGAACAAATGGATAATTATGTTATTAAACATTTCCGTATAGCTTTCGGTAACCGTATTGTTGCTCATATGAAAAAATTTGTTCCTGTTTATGTCGCTTGTGGTGGAGAAGAAGTAAGTGGAGTAGACTACTTTATCGCTCGTAAAATCTTAAGAAAATTTGAACAGTTAAATGTTTCTTATATTCGTGATGAGATAGATGGTTTTATTGAATTTCTTGATAAGACATTTGGTAAAGACCAGATGAGGGAATGTATTGATTACTTAAAACGTCTTAAGAAACTAGCATAATGGGGGTAAATATGAATATTACAGAATTATATAATGAAATAGATGATAAAGAAAAAGATCATTTTGATAATAATCTTACATCAAGCTTACAAGTTACTAGAAAAGAACATAAAACTAGTTATGATGATTCTTGGTTAACTAAGATGGAAGGAACTATTAAGTATATTGATAATATCTTAAGAAATCCTAATAGATTTATTGTTAATGAAGAAGAAATAGTTAAGATAGAATTAGCTAGAAGAATAACAGTAGAAAGTATTAAACACTTATCAAGAAATACTAACTTTATTCAAGAATATGATGCTAAAACAGGAGAGGTAAGACCATCTAAGATCTTAAATATTAATAAGGAAGAAAGTTTTAATACATATGAAAATAGATTTATCTATACGCTTATTAATAATATGAAAATGTATGTTGAGCGAAAGAAAAATGAAAATATAAGTGCTAGTAACAGTGATTCTAATATAAGTTTAGTCTATCAAGGTAGTAGTAAGATTTCTAAAAATAATATTGAAATGAATCTAACTATAAGTGAAAAGTGTAAGGCAAGTGGAGATAGTACAGATGAATTATTAGAGCGAATTACTAAAGTAGAAGAGCAGATTAAGAATCTTACTGGTAGTGATATTTATAAAAATCTCGCTAAGCTTCATGTCGCTCCAGTTATTTCGCCTATTAAGAAAACCAATCTTATCTTAAAGAATGTAAACTTTCAGTATGCCCTAGACTTATGGAATTATTTACAGTCACATATGGAAGCTAGTACTAAACAAGAAAGTATTAATAAAAAGTATAATGATAATAGTAAGTTAAAAGAAATGATGGATGAGTCTTTTATATTGAATTATAAAATTATGGAAACTTTAAAAGAAAATAAAGATTCTAAAGAAGTAAAGGAAGTAGAAAGTAAAGTCATTAATAATGCTATTAATCAGTTAATGACTTTAAAGGATGAATTGTCACTAGATGATATTGTTAAATTAATAGGTGATGAGTATGTTAAAGTTAAGACTAAGAAAGTACTAGATACTAGTGAGATATCTAAAGCTTATAAAGAAGCTGTTAGTGATTATATGGAAAAAGAACATGAATTAAAGGTGGTAAGATGAAAAAGATTAGTGATATTTTAAATAATGGTTTTATAAAATTTCTTTTCAATATAGTTAAAACTATAGCATGGATAGTCATCATATTAATAGTATTTGTTATCCTAGTTCAGAGAATTTTTAATAACAAAGTTAGTATAGGAAGCTATAGAATGTTTACAGTAGCTACTGGTTCTATGGTTCCAGTTTATAATGTTTATGATGTTATAATATCTAAAGAAATACCCCTTGAAAAGATTAATAGAGGTGATGATTTAGTATATCTTGGTGAAAAAGATGATTATAAAGGAAAGATAATTACCCATAGAGTTGTTGATATTAAAGGATCAGGTGGTAATTATAGATTTACTACTAAAGGTATAGCCAATCCTGATAATGATCCAGAAGTAGATGGTAAACAAGTATATGGTATTGTTGTAAAAAAACTAGTTGTTTTAAGTTTCTTTAGTCATATTTTAAATAATACCTATGGACTATATTTTTTAATAATTCTACCAATCGCTTTCCTTATCTTTTTAGAAATATTAGATAAGATTAAGGAAGTGGAAAATGAATGTGAAGGATAAAATATTATTTTTAAAGAAAAGGCTTAGAAGAAGAACTTTATTCTTTTTAATTCTTACTCTAATGGCTAATACTTTCGCTTGGTTTATTTATAGTAATAAAGTATCTAATAATATTACAACCGGTGTTAAGTCTTGGAAGATAAACTTTAAACAAGATGGGGTAGATATAGTTAATAATGTGGAATTTAAAATAGATAGTATTTATCCAGGTATGCCTGATTATACTAATTCTTTAAGTATAACTAATATTGGTGAGACAGCAGCTAATATTAGTTATGAAGTAGAAGAAATTAAGATTTTAGATGAGTTTTATAATAGTGATATGTATTCATCTAATGATTTAATTACTAGATTAAAGGAAAATTATCCATTTAAAATGAATTTCTCCATTAATAATTTGGAAGTGGGAACTGGTCAAACTAGTGAGTTTACTTTTTCTCTTGTTTGGCCTTATGAATCAGGTCATGATGAAGCGGATACTTACTGGGGAAAGAAGTCTGCTGCATTTAAAGAACAGTACCCTGATAAAGATCAAATAGTTATTAAGGTTAAGATTATAGCAGGACAGAAAGAAAGTTAAGAATGATTGACTTTCTTTTTATTACATTATCATCAAATAATGTAACAAAATCACCTTGTCCACCAATGAAGGCTGAACTCATCGCTGCAAAAGCAATAGAAGTATCTATATTAACATCTTTCTTAGGATCTATATTATGTTCTTTTAAAGCCCATTCAAAGGTCATTTCTGGCATACCACCTGCACGACCACCAATTACATCTTTTCCTTTTAAGTCATCAAGGGTAAAGTTATCAATCTTCTTTCTTGAGACAAGGAAAGAACCATCTTTTTGAGTTAATTGAGCGAAAGTCTTTAGATAATCTTTTTCACCACCATTATAAACATAGATAGTAGTTTCACTACCAGCAAATCCGATATCAGCATCTCCTGATAAAACAGCAGCACTAACTTTATCAGCTCCTGGAGTTAAAATAAGATTAAGATTAATTCCATTATCTTTAAAGTAACCTTTTTCTATAGCCACATACATAGGAGCATAAAAGATAGAGTGAGTAACTTCTGCTAAAGTAACATCGGTATAGTCCTTCTTTTCATCTTTTTTCTTATTGAAATTAAATAATACTGAACAAGCTAAGACGAAGATAATTAGAATAGAACCGATATATACAATATTTTTTTTCAAACTAAATCCTCCTTTCAGTTCAAAGTATTATATGTATATTTGTTTTTGTTGTTCCTTTAATTGAATTTAGTTATAATAGATTTAGGAGTTGATAAGTATGGTATATGAAGAGTTGAAAAGTAAGTTTGAAGACTTAAGTGATGATGATAAAAATGCTTTATTAATATATAAATCAAGACTAGGTAGAGCGATTAACTCACTAGATATAGAAGAAAAAGAAGTAGTAGATGTATATAATAAATATAAAAGATTATTAAGTAATCCTGCTAATATGTTTATGTCCTTTACTGTTTTTAAAGATGTGTCCTTTTCCTCCCTTGATAGTTTTAAAGAAAGTCTTATAAATATTAAAAAGAAAGTGATGAATATTAATTTAACTTTAGATGAAGATACTACTGTTTATCGAGCTTTTTCTCTAAGTGATGATAGTGAAGAAGAATTATTATCAAAAAGTGAATTAATATCTACTAGTTTAGATATTGATACTTGTGATGACTTTCTAGTAGCAGGTAACAGTAGACACTATCTATATCAAATAAACTTAAAGAAAGGGTCAAAAGTAGCTATTTGTCCATATGCTATTTTACTAGATGCTAAAAGTGATAGATTAATACTATCAAAAAGTCATGACCAAGAAGAAATACTTTTAAATAGGGAAAACTATTCTTTTGATATAGTAAAAACTACTACTAAAGAACTAGATAATAATGAAAAATTAGTAATAAGAGTGCTTGATTCAGAAATATTAGAAAAAACTAATACGAAGAAAGTTTAAATTTTTAAAAAGCTATTGTTTTATCAAAAGATATTCTTATATAATATTTCTAGAGGTGATGAGCGAAACGTTTCCAAATGAAAAGTTTGGAGCATGGTAATATGTCATG
>CAVLCG010000082.1:0-5945 GCA_963661445.1 bacterium
CTAACTTAGCATCTTTCTTTTCAAAGTAAGAATTATTTAGACTTATTTGGATAACCTTTCTAGACTTGTAACTATCTCCGATATCATATCCACTGCCTGCTAATCTAAATAGATAATTATATTGTTTTCTTCTTGGAAAGGAATTACTTCATAATTAACTTCTAGATTAACAATGGTATTATCTTTCTTAAAGAATAAATCAAGTCGGTAATCTTTTATATGATTACCAGTATTTAACTCTTGATCTATTAATGTATAATCACTAAGATCTATACCTGTTGCCAAATAAATAAGCCTATAGATGATATACCTTGTATTATTACTCTTTACTAAATACTTTATAGTAGTATCATATAATGGTTTTATAAATTTTCTTGTCATTCTACTCCTTTCTTCCTGGACAAGTAAAGAAAGGATAACAAATATGTATGTCACTTTGCAAACAGGCAATTTTCAAAATTCACCCTTCCAAATTAGGTGTTTTATTAAATTCACCCAATCAATTTAGTAAATTCAGACTATATTTTTACCTGGATTTGCAAAATTGGCATCTGACAAAAAAATTTTCAATTATTTTATATCATAGATACTTATCTATTACTACAACTCTAGAATAATTTATTAACATTTTAACTTTTCTCGTATTAAAAAAGAGACTCTACATAGAATCTCTAATCTCATACTTAAGCTTCTACTTCTACTAATACTTCATGAATAATATTATCCATTGAAGTTAGTTTATTCTTCATAAGTTCATTCTTAATACGATCAAAATTTTCTAAAATCATATTGACTAACTTATCCATCATTGGAAGAAGCTCATTCTTCTTCTCTAAATTAGATACCATTACTTCTAAATTAGATAGTTTAGTATATTTACCATATTCTCTACTTTTAATAAATGTCTTATAGAAAGATAAGAAGCTCATCACGTCTATATTATTAAATCTCTTATCCTCTAGAATTTTAAAAGCAGTAGCCAAATTATCTTTTTCTATGGCTATATCAAGAATTGTCTTTCCTTCATTATTCTTTAAGTTCCAAGCTAAATTATCATTTCTCTTTAGCTTTTTAATAATACCTGCAACTTTCATATAATTTCTAGTTGCTAAAATATGTAGTAGTGTATTGCCTTCATTATTCTGATGGTTAATAACATCTTCATCTTTACTAAGATACTTATTAACTAACTCATATTGATGTAATTTAGCTAATTTCATTAAGACAGTATTTCCATCTTCATCTAAAGTTGCTACACTTACTTTTTTCTTTTTTAACAAGTTATCTACTAGATAGAAATGTCCTTCCTTCATTAATTCAAAAATCAGGGACGGATCCTCTTCACATGCTAATATTGCTTGCTCTTCCGCGTAAAACATTTTAAACACCTCATCTTTTTACGTGACGGCTTTTATTATAACATAAAAAGCTATCAATGTCAAATGAATGTCTTCCATTCTACTGATAGCTTGTCCCTAATTTATCCTTTTATACATCTTTTTACAGATTCGTATTAGATTTTACTAAAATTTTACCTTTTGCCTTAAATTCTTTTAAGAAACATTTATCCTCTTCATATACTACATGATAAACTTCATCTAAAGAATCTCTATTACCCTCCAAATAAGTTTTAAATGAAGGATTAGCTAAAATATAATCAATAGTATTAAAATCATAGTTATTACTAAGTACTTGATAGTTTCCTTCTACTTTATTTATAAATAATGGATAAATTGATTTACTCATCTCTAAATTATTAGAAAAGATAGAAATATTGAAAGCATTTACTACCTTATCATAATCTATATATTTAGAATAATTTAGTGTCCTATTTTCATCTTGACATGATAATAAATATTTACCTACTATACTGTCTTTTCTTACAGCTAGCTTAGTAATATTTTTTCCTACTTTTTTAGAATAATCAAAACATGCCAAATCTTGTTTTATAAATTCCTGTAAGATGCATTTTTCTATATTAGCTAACTCAGATGTATCTTTTAAACAATCATATTCTAAATATTCATCATCTATTTCTCTAAATCTTATCATACTACTTCTTAGGCTTAATTACTTCTAGTCCTCCCATATATGGTCTTAATACTTCAGGAACAATAATACTACCATCTTCTTGATAGTTATTTTCAATTACCGCAATCATACCACGAGGTGATGCTACTACGGTATTATTTAAAGTATTAACATAGTAAGTACCATTTTCACCTTTAGCACGAATACCAAGTCTTCTTGCTTGAGCATCTCCTAGAGTTGAACAGCTTCCAACCTCAAAGTATTTCTTTTGTCTAGGACTCCATGCTTCCACATCACAAGATTTTACTTTTAAGTCTGCCAAGTCACCACTACAACACTCTAATTGTCTTACTGGTACATTCATATTTCTAAATACTTCAACAGTATACTTCCACATCTTATTATACCAGTCCATCGCTTCTTCTTTCTTACAAAGAACAATCATCTCTTCTTTTTCAAATTGATGAACACGGTAAAGTCCTCTCTCTTCTAATCCATGAGAGCCACCTTCTTTTCTAAAGCAGGGTGAATAACTTGTTAAAGTAATTGGTAAATCTTCTTCTTTGATTATTTGATCTTTATAACGACCTATCATTGAATGTTCACTAGTACCAATTAAATATAAATCTTCATCTTGAATCTTATACATCATCGCTTCCATTTCAGGGAATGACATAACACCAGTTACAACATCACTTCTAATCATGAATGGTGGAATACAATAAGTAAAGCCTTTATCAATCATATAATCTCTTGCATAAGCTATCATCGCTTCATGAAGTCTTGCTATATCACCAGTTAAATAGTAAAATCCTTCACCTGATGTACGACCAGCAGACTCTTTATCCATACCATTTACATTCATAATGATATCAGCATGATATGGTATTTCATACTCTGGTACTTTTGCTTCCCCAAATCTTTCTACTTCAACATTAAAGCTATCATCTTTTCCAATAGGAACAGACTCATCCATAATATTTGGAATAACTAACATCTTTTCTCTTAAAGAAGCTGATAATTCACTTTCCTTCTTTTCAATACCAACTAACTTTTCATTGATTTCTACAACCGAAGCTTTTTTTTCATTTGCTTCCTCTATTTTCTTATCACGCATTAAAGAACCAATTTCACTACTTATTTGATTTCTCTTACTACGAAGTTCATCACCTTCTTGTTTTAGATTTCTAATTTCTTGATCTAATTCTACTACTTCATCAACAAGAGGTAATTTTTCATCTTGGAATTTCTTTTTAATATTTTCTTTTACTATGTCCTTGTTTTCTCTTATAAATTTAATGTCTAACATATTATCTTCCTTTCATTACTTATTATTATAGTATTTTTAACTCTAAATTACAATCATTTTTATAAGAGGTAATCCCTTCTCCCATATTAGGATTATTATGACAATATATATTATCTAAGATAAAGAAGAATAATAAGATGCCTGCTACTAAGTACTTAATACTAGGTTTTATTTTATTATATAAGTTATCTAGAAAAGGTGCTACTAAATAAGTAAAACCACAACCACCTAGTCCAAAGACTAACAATCCTTCTAAACAAACTCTACCATTGATATTTATAAAGTAACCAGTATAATCCCACCATCTTAAGTTATAAGTAACTTCTAAATACCAAGATGTTAAGTATTCAATTATTCCACATAATAAACAAGTAAGTATAAATAATAGATATGGCTTTTCTCTAAATGGTTTTAAAAGAATAAGAATTAATACTCCTCCATAGCCATAAATAGGTAACCAAGGTCCCATAAGTGTTCCTCTATTTACAAAATTACCAGTACTAAATAAGTGAAGCATAACTTCCCAAAGCCAACCAATCATCGCAAAGGTAAAGAAAAACAATATAATATTTACTAAAGAATAATCTCTTTTATAATCAAGTTTTAACCATTTACGATGTTCAACTTCTGGTATCATAAACTTATCTCTTGGATAACTTCCAGCACTTAACTTTCCATCCAAGTATCTATCATTTAATAGTTCTTTTAATGATTCATCTTCTCTTAATCTATTATCTCTTACTTTCATATAAAACTCTGCTAATATCTCTTGACAATAAGGAGTTAAGAATAATAAATCACTAAACTGAAAACTAATAGTACCAATAATATACCAAGGTATAAGAGAAAGTTCTAACTTAAAGGCTTCTAATTTATAACCATCCATCATTTTTCTAGATAGATTAATCGCTTCTTTCCCACTAATATTAGGGTTTTCAGCTATTATATATGGTACTAACAAGTAAGAGTAATGTTTAATAATTCCCCCAATAATGGTTAAATCCCAAAGAAATTGATAAAGAGAAGTTAACATCATACTCTTAGCAACGGATAATGTTCTTTTAACTCTATAAATGAATAACAATTTATCTATATGTACCTTCTTATATCTAGTTCCTTCTATAAAGAACCTACACTTACCAACAGCCATAATATTCTTTATAAAAAGAAGAGCAAATATATCTAGAAATAGTCCTAATAATAATATAAAGAATAAAGATACATTTCCTTTAAATAGTAACTGATTAAAAGCTTTTAAAATACCTACTATCAGTGATTTAGATGACGATACTTGATTAGCAAAAACAGCAAGTACCCCTCTTGTATATTTTTCTTGTTTAGAAGTCTCTTGTTTCTCTATTTTTACTTCAACTTCTTTTCTTATCTCATCTCTAGATTTATTTTTTAAATTATCTTTATCTTTTTCTACTGTCGTGACTATTTCTTTAGGTGTCTCATTAGGAAATATTTTAGTTACAAAAGTATAACCATTTCCAAAAACAACAGTAAACAAGAAACAAATTAATACTGCTTTAAAGTATTGTCTTTTTAAATCTTTAAAGGCTTTCTTTTTTATTTTCTTTCTATCCATACTACCTACCTCTTTTAAGAGTATATCATAATAGAAGTAAAAATTTATATAAATTATTTGTTAATGCTTTTAATTTTAGTTTTATTTTGTTCAATTTGTTGTTTTTCAAATGGCCACTCCAATAGTCCAGTAATATTTAATAATGTTCCTCTAAAACTATCATAGAAAAAACTTGCTCCACTTTCTTTTTGATAAATAAAACCATTTTCTATTTCAAAATCTGAATTTTGACCAATTTTTCGATAAAAGCAATCACTTCTTGCTATATAAATTTCATTTCTAAAAGAAAGTATTTTATTTTCTATACCCTCTCTAATTAATGGTGTATATACTGGATAGTCACCAGCATAAAAAGTAGTGACTGGATATTTTTTAGTTAATATACCATCTTTAAAACACTTTTTATAACAGTCATTTTCTACATATATTTCTCTAGAGTTTTGATAATTCTTAATATGGTAACCAAATTTATTTTTTTCTCCTAAAACATATTTAATAGCAACCGCATCATCATAAAATGTTCTAACAATCAAGTCCTTTATTTTAATGCTTTGAGGTAGAATTTGAAAAGAAGTAGTATTATGATTTGTTTTATCTTTTTGATTATTATTTTTAATCAAGTTTATTCTTTCCAATTCTTCTTTTGTTAACGTTCTATTATAAGCATTTCTTTTTTCTTCATCTTTTAATATTTCATACGCCTCTAAAACTTCTAACAATTCTTCATTATTAGTCTTAGTATTATTATTTTCATCCGGATGAAGAATTTTCACTTTTTTTCTAAATGCCTGTTTTACTTCTTCTAAAGAAGCAGAGTAAGCTACTTCTAATATTTCATACTTTGTTTTTTTCATTGTTTTCCCCCCATAAAAAAAATAGTAATAATTTTGTAACTTATTACCATTTTAGTAGACCTGTCCGGAAAGCTTTATGAATTATTTAAATTATAAATACCACACATAATTTGAAGTTTTTCTTCATATCTATTTTGATGGTTTCTATAAGTTTCTTTCA
>CAVLCG010000083.1:0-5854 GCA_963661445.1 bacterium
TACTTTACCCCTAATAATCTAGGAAACAGCGTATTGTTTATAAAAATGGTAAGAATATTAATAACATAAATAAATTCATTAAGATATTAAAAAAACAATATAAGGAGGAATTATAATGAGTAAGTGGGACTTATATGATAATAAATTTAATAATACTGGAATTGTTATAAATGATACTGATGAAATACCTGATGGTAAGTATCATTATTCTATAAATGCATGGATATTAAATTCAAAAAAACAATTATTATTAATACGAAATACTTTAAATTATAATATTCATTATCCTGGTCTTTGGAGTAGCATAAATGGAAATGTTTTAAGTGGTGAAAGTTCAACTGAAACATGTATTAAAACTATTAATTCAAAAATAGGAATAAAAACCACAGATTCTGAAATCAAAACTATCGATAAAAAATTACGTGATCCTTATCATTATATTTATGAAACCTATATTGTTAATAAAGATATTGATTTAAATGAAATATGTTTTATAGATAATACAGCTGTTCAAGCTAAATGGATAGATTTAAAAGAATTATATAACATGATTGAAAATGGTGAAATTGCATGGGTGTTAATTCCAAGAATAGAAGAATATGTAATACCTTTAATGAAAGAGACTAATTGATTAAATTAGTCTTTTATTAGTTTTTTCTATATGTTTTATCGAAAATTTGAATGATTAAATTACACTTTACTATTATATAATATTCATAGTTAGGTGGGATAATATGCAAAATATGCCAGATTCATTGAAAAGAATAATAGAAAAGTGTCCAGATTTAGAACATCGTGTCAGAGGATTACCTAATTTAGGTGAAAATTTAATTGGTGGACAGTTTTCTAAAGAAGTAAGTAAAATTTATGATGCCTTTGGATTATATGGAAATGAATTATATTCACTTGAAAACGATAGAATTAGAAATATTCCATCGAGATCGCTTGGTGGTGGTAGTCCGATGAGAACTTCTGCATTTCCTTTATGTAAAGAAGCTTTAATTAATATAATCAGCAATGATAAACTTTCTGATTATCCTATGGCTGCAGGTGATGAAGAATCAAGAAAAATAATTTTAGAATATCTAAAACAAGAAGGATTCAAAAGTAATAATGGTTTATCAGAAGACAATATTATTTTTACAGTATCTTCAACACATGCTTTTAATATTATTTCAAGTATCATTTTTAGGCCACATGATGTAATATTAATGACAGGCCCTAATTATGGATTGTTTACATTTGTTCCTGAGCGAATTTCTGGAGCAATTGTTGAAATTTTGCCATTATCCGAAGAAGATAATTGGTATGTTAATCCACAAAAATTATCAAAAAGGATTGATGAAATTAATGCAGATTTAAGTGCAAAATATGGCGAATCTTTGGGATACACACCAAAAGTTGTTGCGTTTTTAAATGAAAATCCACATAATCCTTTAGGAAAAGTAATGAATGAAAATAATAAAGAAATACTTGAAGGTATTGGGAATGTGTGTTTATCAAAAGGTGTATTTGTTATAGATGATTTAATCTATAGGGATTTAACCTATGACAGGGATAATTTAGCAAAGCCAATGGCTTCTTATGAAAAGTTTTTTGATAATACAATAACAATAACTGGCTTATCAAAATCATATGGTTTAGCATCAATTAGATCTGGTATGGTAGTTGCAAATGAAATAATAATTAGAGCAATACGAAATAAGATTTTTCAAACAATGGATTCCTCACCAGTATTACAGGGTAGAGCTTTAGCAGGTGCTTTTAATGCATCTGAAAGACGAAAAAAAGAATATGATAACTACTTTAATCCTATTATTGAAGAATATAAATATCGTTTAGAACTATTGAAAGTATTAATTAATGGTATAGATTTTATTGAAGATAGTAATTTAAAGACACAAATAGAAAAGGATATAAAAAATTATGCTTATGGTTATAACATAAGTCAAATTTTAGATGGAATACCAAATGTCGATTTTGTAAATGGAACAATACCTGATTCGGGATTTTTTGAAATGTTAGATTTCACTAAATTAAAAAATAAAGTTGCTGAAAATGGTAGAGTAATTAGTGATGAAAAAGAATTGCTTAAATATTTATATGAACAAGAAAAAATTAAACTTATATTAGGTCAATCAATATCATGGCCAAATGAGGAACAACTTATAGGAAGAGTTACTACTGCACTACCGAGAGAAGATTTAGTTGAGCATTTTAGTGCAATGAATAAATGTTTAAGAAAGTTGAAATAATTATGAAAAGGGTAGGAATTGTATCTTGTGATAAGTGGATAGACAAATTAGAAGAAGATAATAACTTAAAAAATGCATTAATAAATCTAGGAATAGATGCTAAGATTATATCTTGGCAACAACCATTAGAAGAAAAATATGATTTATTAGTTTTAAAATCTGTATGGGGATATCAAAATTTTTATAAAGAATTTAAAAACTGGCTATTAAATGTTAAGAATAATAATATTCCGTTAGCTAATGATGTTGATATGGTTTTAAATAATATTATGAAAGATATTCAATTTAATATTTTAGAAAATAATAATGTTGATTTTATAGATACAATATTTTTAGACCAATCCAAATTATTAAATAGAAACATATTTGAAATGTTGAATGATAAATCATATGTTTTTAAGCCAACAATCTCAGGCAGTGGTGAGAATACTTATTTAGTAACAAATTCTAATGATAAATTTGTACCAAACACAATCCAAAAAGAAGATATAGTAAAAATATATAATAAAATGTTGGATGATAATAGTGATTGTAAAATAATGATTCAACCTTTTATTTCAGAGATAAATAATGGGGAATATTCGTGTATCTTTATAGAAGGAAAACTAACTCATACAATGTTAAGATTTCCAAATATATTTCATGAAAAAAGAAAATCTTATTTAGTTGATGATGCTCCAGATAGCATTATACGACTTGCGAGAGTTGTTGAGAGGATCAAAGAATTTAATAATTATTTATATATGCGAGTTGATATGGTTTTAGTTAATGGTAAAGCGAAAATAATGGAAGTTGAGTTAGCTGATCCAGATCTTTTAACAAAATATATTGATGATTCAAATGTTAAGTCAAATGTTATTAATACTTTTGCAAAAAAAATTGAGAGGAGAGTTAGATAAGATGAAAACATATAAAATAGTTTTAACTGGTGGACCTTGTGGTGGCAAGACAGAATCTATAGACTTTTTATCAAAAAAACTAATTGCCCAAGACTATTCGGTAAAGATAGTTAATGAAACTGCTAATTCTCTTTTGAAATTGGGATACATGCCAAACGTAAATATTTCTACATTTGATTTTCAAAACTTATTGTTTAAAATTCAGTTTCTAAACGAATATACGTCTGAAGGCAAGTCAAATATTTTATTATGTGATAGAGGTCTTTTTGATGGCAAGGTATATATAGGTGAAAGCGATTTTCAAAATATACTAGATTTAAATAAAGTTAAAGAAAAAGAAATCTCTTCAACTTATGATGGTGCTCTATATTTTAGAAGTATCTCATATGAATATCCTAATGAATTTTCAAAAAAAAGAATTTATGAAAGTCCAGAAGTTGGCAAAATTAGAGATGAACGTTGTAAAGAAATTTGGATAGATAAAATTGTTCCTTGCAATTATGATAATTTTGGTGGCTTTGAAAATAAACAAAAGATGATATATTTAGCTTTAAAAAAACAATTAGAATATTTAAAGAAAATCAAATCTTATAAATTATCTGATTATTATGACATTGAATACTTTAAATATATATATAATGGAATAAATGATATTTTAGCAAGAAATGATATATCTGATGATATAAAGATAAAAACAAAGGGGTTGATAAGATGACAACGCTACTATATTTTGAAGAATATGAATCAAATTTATCTCGTGAGTTATTAAATAGAAAAGATATTATGCCTATAATTATAAGAACTAATAAAAATATGAAGTTTTTTAATGAAAGCTATCTTGAATTGACTAAAGGTATATTAAATTATGTTATTGATTATTATAATGATATTGATAATGAAGTTTTAAAATTTAAAAAATGGTTAGAAGATAATAATATTAAAATTGATTATTTTTTAAATGATTCAGAGTATTACTTAGAATTCTCTAATAAGTTTGCAAGAAAATTAGGACTATATGCTTTATCGGATGAGCAAATACGTTGGGTAAGAGATAAAGTTGATATGAAAAAGAAGTTTCGAGAAATAGGTTTAGATACAGTTGATTTTAGAAAAATTAATAGTAAAGACGAACTTAAAAATTTTTTTGTAGGTAATGGAAGCAAGAGAATTATTTTTAAACCTAGAAGAGGTATGAATAGTATTGAAACTTATATGATTAATTCATTAGAAGATATAGATGGCTTAGAAATAGATATTATACCTGGAAAATATATGGCTGAAGATTTCTGCTATGATCGTGAATGGTCTATAGAAAGTTTAGTACAAGACGGTGAAGTATTAGATTCGTATGTTACATACATTCCAAATCCAACTATATGGGCATCTATTTCAAACGATTTAAATTGTCATATGACTGTTCCTAAAATACCATCATATTTTAAATTTGTTCCTAAAGAGTTTATTCAACAAATAGTATCTGGTATGAATTTAAAAGATGGTGCGATGACTATAGAAGTTTTTATAAGCAATGATGGAAATATTAAGGCAAGTGAACTTGGATGGAGATTACCTGGGTGCCAAGCTACTTTAAATCACAGTTATTCATATGGAATTGATATTTATAACTTACTATTAGACATTGCAATTCATAAAAAAGTTAATTTAAAGTATCAAGATAAAATTGTCAGTGTAGGCGATTTATATCTACCAAATAAGGAAGGACTAATTGAACAAATAACACCGTTAGAAGAATTACTGAAAATGGATGGTGCTATTGGTGGCGAATTATTTGTAAAAATTGGTGAGTATCAAAAGAAAAGACGAGTAGGAAATGATGCCTCTGGCTGGGTTCAAGTTTTAGGTGAAAATGAGTTTGATACATTACAAAAAATGCAAAAAATATATGATATCTTTGAAATAGAAGTTTCAAATGATATGGGAGGTAAAAAATATGTTAAAAAATTATAAACAATATTTATTGATTTTATTATTTATTATATTGATGACAGCTGGTTGTTCAAATAAGTTAAATATTATTAATACTAAAGATGATTTAAATAATAAAACTATTGGTGTATATACCGGTTCAGAGTATGATACTATTGCTAATGATAATATAATAAATGCTAATATTTCATATTATAATAGTTATAGTGATCAAATATCTGCATTGAAATCTGGTAAAATAGATGGATTTTTAACAGATGAACCATTAGCCAAAGAAATAATTAAAGAAAATAGTAATTTAAAAATATTAGATGAAAAACTTACTGAGGATAGTTATGCATTTGCAATTAATCCTTCTAAACAAGATTTGCAAAATGAGATTAATAGAGTTTTAAATAAAATGAAACAAAATGGTAAATTACAAGAATTAAAAGAAAAATGGATGGGAAATGATGAAAGTAAAAAAGAATTAGATAATTATAATTATGATGATTCAAAAGGAACTATTAAATTTGCTACTGTATCAGGTTCTGCTCCATTTGCATATATGAAAAACAATAAAATTGTTGGATATGATATTGATGTAATAAATTATATATGTAAAGAATTAGGTTATAAATTAGAAATTATAGAAATGTCATTTGATGGAATAATTCCAGCATTAAAATCAGGTAAAGCTGATATTTCAGGATGTTCTATTATTGTAACTGAAGAAAGAAAGAAATCTGTTTTATTTTCTGAACCTGATTATAC
>CAVLCG010000084.1:0-5738 GCA_963661445.1 bacterium
GTAGAACTGGGGAAAAGGTGGAGGAATACAGAACCAAAGCCTTACCTATAGTTATTTATATGCAAATGGATTTTCATGAAAAGATTAAAGAACAAAGAAAAGTTAGGAATATTACCCAAAGAGAAATAGCAGCTCATCTTGGAATTGGTCAAGATTTATATTCAAGATATGAAAATGGGAAATTAAACTTTCCATCAGTATTAATTCCTGAATTATGTTATTTTCTAGGAATGACTCCCAATGACTTATTTGAATATGAGAGGTATTTAAAAATTTATCATAGCAATAAAGGAAAAAACAAATAAAGTACAAAACGTCTTTATTTGTTTTTTGTATAGTCACAACTACTACATTTTATTTCATTGCCATGTTCTAATAGTATAGAATTACAATTAGGACATTTTTCATCTAATGGCTTATCCCAGAAAGCTGTTTTACATTTAGGATAGTTACTACATCCATAGAAAGTTTTACCTTTTCTTGTTTTTCTCTCTAGAATCATCCCATCACAATTAGGACAATGTGCTACTTCTATTACTTGTTTTTCTTCTTTCTTAACATACTTACATTCTGGATAGTTACTACAAGCAATAAACTCCCCATACTTACCTTTTCTAATAACTAGTGGATGTCCACACTCAGGACAGGCTTCCCCTGTTTCTTGGTCAGGTGCTTTTTCCATCTCATCAAAAGCTTTTTTAACCCGTGGTTCAAACTCATCATAGAACTCTTTTAATACTTCATTCCAAACTAGTTCACCACTAGCAATCTTATCTAAGTCTTCTTCCATTTCTCTTGTATATTCTACATTAATTAAATCTTTAAAGAATTCTTGTAACTTATCAGTAGTCTCAATTCCCATCTCGGTTGGATGGAATTTCTTCTCTTCTAAAGTTACATAGGCTCTTTGTTTTAGCGTATCAATAGTCTGAGCATAAGTAGATGGTCTTCCAATACCTAACTCTTCCATTTTCTTAACAAGAGAAGCTTCGGTATATCTTGCAGGTGGTTTAGTAAAGTGTTGTTCACTAACAAGGTCAGTCGCTTTTAATACTTGGTCTTTAACAAAGCCAGCAAGATAATTCTCATCACTTGTTTCATAAGTAGCATAAGCTTCTAGATAACCTTTGAAAACAATAACACTACCAGTAGCCTTAAAGTGATAATCATTATTATCAAATAAAACCGTAGTCTGATTAACTTTAGCATCAGCCATTAAACTAGCTAACGCTCTATAATAAATCAAACGATATAATTTAAACTCATCACTTGATAAATGATTCTTAACATCTTCTGGTCGTCTTAAAATACTAGTTGGTCTTATACCTTCATGAGCATCTTGAACATTTTCTTTTTTCTTAGCTTGTTTTGGGTAACCAACAAATTCTTTACCATAATTTTTTTCAATATAGCTAAAAGTATTATGAATAAACTCATCAGATAAACGAATAGAGTCAGTTCTCATGTAAGTTATTAAACCAGTAGTTTCACTACCAAGATCAATTCCTTCATAAAGCTTTTGGGCTATCATCATTGTCTTCTTAGTAGGAAAACCTAACTTATTAGCTGCTTCTTGTTGTAGTGTTGAAGTAGTAAAAGGAGCTTTACTCTTCTTATTTCTTAGTTTCTCTTCTACTGAATATACCTTATAGTCACTACCAAGACTATTAATTACTTTATCAGCATCCTCTTTACAAGTAAGCTTAATCTCTTTATCCTTATATTCAAATAGATTAGCTTCCGTCTCATCAAAGAAAGCGGTAATAGTATAATACTCTTCTTGTTTAAATGCTTCTATTTCTCTTTCTCTATCAACGATTAGTTTTAAAGCTACACTTTGAACACGTCCAGCACTCTTAGCCTTTATCTTAGATTGTAATAACTTAGATAATCTAAAACCAATTATGCGGTCAAGTATTCTTCTTGTTTCTTGACTCTTAACAAGATTTTGATCAATCTTACCTTCATGTTTAATAGCTTCTAAAACACTATCTTTAGTAATTTCATGAAAAAGCACTCTTGAATAATCATCATCTTTTATATTTAAAGCTTCTTTTAAATGCCAAGAAATAGCTTCTCCCTCACGATCAGGGTCGGTTGCAAGTATTATATGATTACTTTCTTTAACATCTTTCTTTAGCTCTTTAATTAATTTACTTTTCCCTTTTAAGGGAACATAATTAGGTTTAAACCCACCATCTATATCAACACCTAGTCCTAACTTACCACTAGTTGCTAAATCTCTAATATGTCCTTTACTAGATACTACTTTATAGTCCTTTCCAAGATATTTTTCAATAGTTTTACTCTTACTAGGACTTTCTACTATTACTAAGTTCTTTGTCATGAGCTTCCTCCTTTTCCATATTCTTATATCTAAAGTTACTACTAATTGTCAATAGTTTTTTTAAATTTACTTATTATTTACATATTCTTTAACAGGTGAATAACTTCTTCTATGTTCTTTAATAATACCATATTCCATAATCGCTTCAATATGTTTCTTAGTAGGATAACCTTTATTATGCTTAAAGTCATACATTGGATATTTCTTATCTAGTTCATATAACATATGATCTCTTGTTACTTTTGCTATAACACTAGCCGCTGAAATAGTAATACTTTTTAAATCACCTTTTATTATTGAGGTCGTTGGTATATCAATATCTAGTTTAACTGCATCTATTAAGACATGTTCTGGTCTTACATTACAGTTATTAATAGCCATCTTCATCGCTTTCTTAGTAGCATTTAAAATATTAATCTTATCTATCTCTTCATTATCTACAATACCAATACCTATTCCTAAAGCCTGTTCTTCTATCTCTTTATATAGTATTTCTCTTTTCTTCTCACTTAGTTTCTTACTATCAGTAAGTCCTTCAAAATCAAACTTCTCAGGAAGTATAACACAAGCAGTTACCACTGGTCCTACTAATGGTCCACGACCCACTTCATCTACTCCTGCTATTAAGTTTATCCCTTTTTTTCTTAATTCTCTTTCATACATATATGTATCCATATTTACCTCCCAAGGAAAAACTTTTCCAACTTACTAGGAAAAGTTTATTTTAATCTTTCTTTTATTTTCATAGATAAAGCTTTTTGATCAGTTCTACCCTTTACTTTAGGTGATAAGTATCCCATTACCTTACCCATATCTTTCATACCCTCTGGTTTAATTTCATCTATTGCTTCACTAATTAATTCATCTACTTCACTATCTGTTAATGGTTTTGGTAAAAACTCTTTTAAAGTATTAAGTTCAGTAGTTTCTTTCTCTACTAAATCACTCCTTGATGTTTTAGAATACTGTTCAATTGAGTCTTCTCTCATCTTTACTTGTTTTAAGACAACTGTCAAAACTAACTCATCATTAATTTCAGCCTTCTTATCAATATGTTCTAAATCAACAGCCGCTTTAACCATTCTTAAGACATTAAGTCTTTCCTTATCATGCTCTTTCATAGCCTTAACTATTTCACTTTTAATACTATCATACATATTATCACGTCCTTACTTTTTCTTTCTTAGTTAAATAATAGTCTTTCCCACTTTTCTCAAATGTATACTGGTAAGTATTTTTAACTGTTCCATAAATTCCATCTAATACCTCAGTAGTTAATATTATTTTATTATCTTCTTTTCTTGCACTCTTTAATTTAATATTAATAGGTTCAGAGTTATCATCTTTAGTAACAATTACTACTCCTTTATGTTCCTCATCATATAAAGCATATTCTTTCTTAGATACTTCAAAGTCTTCTATATTTACACTAATATCTTTTCCATATAAATCTTTAACAGCTTTTTCTAGTGTCTCTTTCTTAACAAAAGTAGTTAATCCACTACAAGTATATCCTTCTTTAGTAGTATTTACTACTTCACAATTAATAGAGTCTTTATTATCTATATTATTATAAGCATAATATAACATCGCTTTATTTTCCATTACATCTAGTATTTCTAAATCTTCATGAGCTATTTTCTTATATAGAGTAGTAACAGTTTTATTCTTAGTAGACAAACTCCCTGAATCAGTAGTAACTATTTTTTTATAACCATAATAGACAGCACCTACTAATATTTCTAAAGTAATAATTACTATTACTATCTTAGTCCATAAACCATTTTTCATTTTACACCTTCTTTTTCTTAATAAAAAATTTAATTATATATGACTCAAAGATAATCATAATTACAACAAAAGCCCAAGCTAGTATTGTATACAAAAGTCCACTAGTATAACTACCTATAATAGCTAAAATACTCTTTGGAATATATTTATTTATAACAGCAGACACATCTTCAAGTGGAATATTCTCCCCAATAAAGGTTAATATTCTAAGAAATATATCTGCTATAGCAATAAAATAGACAAAACTAGAAAACTGTCTAAAAAACATAATAACTAATAATATTAATACTATAAGTACAATCAAATCAATATACATAGTAACCACCTTTCTCTTCTTCAACTAAATTATATCATAGATATTATAGATATGGATTATTTTTTCTTTCTTCCTCTAAAGTAGTCAAATCACCATGTCCAGAATATATCTTTGTATCATTACTAAATTCTGCTAATCTTGCCAACGAACTTTTCATATCAGTTTCATTTCCTGTTGGAAGATCAGTTCTACCTATTGTATTTTTAAAGATAAAGTCTCCTACAAACAGTGTATTAACCTCATCAAAGTAAAAACTTACAGAATCATTACTATGCCCCGGAGTATAATAACATTTAAATTTAAATGGACCTATCTCTTTCTCTACTAAATCACTTAAATTACTTTTCTTATACACCATTAATTTTCTATTATGTTTTAAAAAGTCTCTTAATGCTCCTACATGATCAAAATGAGAATGGGTTACAAGTATCCCTATTAGTTTATTATCTCCCATAGCAGTTTTAATCTTATCACTATCAGATCCTGGATCTATTAATAAACACTTATCATCTTTCTTTAATACATAACAATTCTCATCTAAAGTACCAGTTATCACTCTTTCAATTTCCATCATCTTTCCTCCTCATTCTACTTATTAGAATAATTAAATCTATAGATATTTGTCAAGAGTATTTTTCTAATTTGTTAATCCTTTTTTAAAATGTATATTTCTTTATAAGCAAGTCATTGATAATAGGCAGTAATATACCTCGCCATACTTGTTGTAATATCTTATTTTTAAGATATTACACACTTTAAAAGAGTTTTTACTGGGTTCCTATTGTCAATGAGGAATCATAAAGAAATTCTTATATAAATCGTATACACTTTAACTAATATTTAACATTTAATAAGAGTAACCAAAAGAAAAGAGAAAAATACTTTTCCCTTTATTTAAGCAATAGTAACAGTTCCATTACCACTACCAAGTTTATCTTCTAACCATGCCTTAGTAGTTGCATCCTTTGTTAATATATTTATAGTAGATGATACAGAACTAAACATATTAAAACTATTATCTACCATATCAAATGTAGCCTTCCTAAAGTCTAGACTTGTTAAACTACTACACCAGCTAAACATACTACTCATATTTGTTACTTTTGATGTATCAAAGTTACTTAAATCTAATGTTGTTAAACTAAAACAATTTACAAACATATAACTCATATCTGTTACTTTTGAGGTATCAAAACTACTTAAATCTAATGTTGTTAAATTATTACACGTACTAAACATAGCTTGCATATCTGTTACTTCTGATGTATCAAAGCTACTTAAATC
>CAVLCG010000085.1:0-5522 GCA_963661445.1 bacterium
CAAAAAAGAAGAAATTAATATTAACTTCTAATCATTTTCTATTAATTTCTTCAATTTATTTATTTGTCTATTTAATAAAATACATAGTTTATTAATTCTATTATCTGAGTATCCTGTTATATCTTGATACTCATGTAATAAATTATCAAACCATTCAGGAATATCTTCTAGTTTACTTATATCAATTCTTTTTATATCTTTTACTACTTTAATTATTTCATCAAATGGTTTAACTTCATAAAATAACTTACCATCACCAATAATATGCATTTCTTCTTCATCATAGTATTCAATATTTAAACTTTGACCATTATCAAATATTGGTGCTACATCTAACCATTTTAAAGTATTAACATCTCTTATTATTCCAAAGTTATTAAGATGTCTATCTTCATTCATAATTAGAAAATCTAAAATATACATATTTTCTATTTTTTCTCTTGCATCTTTTATTCCTTCAGATTCAAGTTTTTTAATATATTCTTCATAGTCTTCTATACTATTATGTTTTTTCATGTCATTTCTTATTTGATTGCAAGTAATTAGTTCTGTATCTTTTGTTATGAAACAAGGACATTTTGATACAACTATGTCTTTATAAGTATCTAGTGTATATTCTACATGATCAAAGCCTAATCTTTTACATATTTCACTTGCTAATACTTCATTAAATGGCTGTAATATTTCATTCTTATATCCACCTTTTAATAAATATCTTGTACCATCTTCAATAATCCATGCTTTTTTTAACATACCATCTGTAGTATTATTAGGTGTTTTTAATGATGTTGCATTATGAATCATCTTACTGTTTTTAGAAAGTGATGCTTCCATAAATTCAGCATAATCAAAGTCATTATCAAAGAAATTAATATCTTCATATTTAATATTAGAATCTACTGGCTTCAACCAATACTGATCAGATAAAGATAATCCAAAGACTTTATCTAATAATTCACATGCAGCATTAATATTAAGTCTATGTAGTAATAAGTCTAGCTTATCTCTCCAAGATGGTATTCCTCTTCCTTTAAACCATTCACTTAAATTAGTTCTTAAATAAGTATCATTAACATCTTCATTTTTATAAAAACTTTTTAAAATATATGGAGCATAATCAATATCATAAACATCATAAATACTAGTAAATACTCCTGTTGCAGAATCATATTCTGTTAACATTACTTCTTTATTTTTATTCATTAAAGTACATTTCATAGGAATTCATCTCCTTTTCTATATACTATTATATCATATTTATATTTTCTAGCAGATTCTATTTTCTTAGAAAAAGAAAAATAGGGCTCCATCAAAATTGACAGTGCCCTTGCTAAAGTATTTTTACTTTTCATCAAATAATTCTTGAATAATTAAATCTTTTGAATGTAAATTATTATTTTTACCTAATAATAGATTTTCATAAAATTTAATTAAATAACTATTATCTTCTTTTATATTTAAATAATTATTAAAATAATTACTTCTAACTAGTGCATTTCTAAAATATACTGATTTATCTTTAAATAGACTATTATCTACATTATAGCCTAAACTAATTAAATACTTTTCAATAAATAAAGCTGTAGTTCTAGTATTTCCTTCTCTAAAAGGATGTACTTGCCATATACTAGAGGAAAATTTAGTTATGTTATTAATAACCTCTACTATATTCATTTCTTCATAATTCTTTTCTTTTTCTAATGATATATCGTATTCTAACGATGCCATTAAAGTAGTACAATCTCCGTATGCAACAGAATCATTATTAAGTATTTTTTCATGTTTAGAAAAATCTATTTTTCTAAATTCACCAGCAAATTCATAAACATCTTGAAATAAAAATTTATGAACATATTTTAAATAATCAACTGATAAATTGAAATTATCTTTATTTAATAATTCAACTATTCTAGTAGATACAAAATCACATTCTAATTCATTATGATTTATTTCATTTTTATTTTCTTTTTCAATGTAATATTCTTTTAATTTTTTTTCTACCTCTTCTATTGTTAAAGTACCTTCTACTTCTTCTTCTAATAATTTTTCCAAATATTTAGAAGGTTTTAAATTATCTACTTCTTGTAATCCAATAGCCATATCCCATTGTAATTGTTTTGTGTAATTATTAGATTTATATTGTTCTTCATATTCATTAACACTTGAATCTAAATCTTTTTCACTCATAATTTAAGCCTCCATATTTAATCGAAATTTATTTCTTCTTGAGCGATATTGTAGATTTCCACTCTATTCTTAACATCCACTTGATTAACTAACCATCCTCTTAATGAACATTGATTTATAAATTCTGATATTCTATTAATTCCGTTAATTTCCTTTAAAGTAATTACTACTCCGAACTTAACTCCTTCTCCATCTCTCTTTGTCAATCTCTCTTTAGACTTAATACTTAATCCCCAGAGAATATTATCATATTTCTGTTTTGGGCGAACATTTTCTTTTAATATTTGAGTAATGTGTTTAACATTATCCCATTTTCTATAAAATTGTCTTGCTTCCTTTTCCATTATTCCCGATTCGCTACCTTCAGATTGTACATTCTGATTTATCGACTTAATATTTCCTTTATTATCTATTCGTCCAAAATATATATCCAGTTCAGTATTAGTATAATCTACACCTTGATTTCTTGAGCACTTTGGAAAATAGCACATTGTTGCCTTTGCAATAAATGGATATTTATCTTTATACAAAGGAACAGGTATATTATGTGTATATGTATCATATAAATTTGAAGTTCCTTCTATATAAAACTTTATTTCATCATCAGCAGAATTAATAACATCATTTATATGTATTGGAACTTTGCCAAATCCTATAAACTTCGTTTTTTTATCACAGATATAATTCCAAGTTGTTGCTGAATCAATTATTAATGCTTTAGCTATTTCACGAGTTAATCCCATAACATCAATTAAATATGACATTTTTCGTGATATCCACGGAGCGGCATAGGAAGTCCCTATTCCTGGCTTTGCTCCAGTACCAACGCATGTAACAAATGCTCCATTTCTATCTCCACCATAATATGAAATATCTGGCTTATTATAAAAAGAAAGAACATTGCCTTTTCGTGCATACGATGGTATTTCACCAGAAAAATTTAAAGAATTTACTACTAAAGCATTTATAGAATCAGCAGGTGAACCTATTTTTTTATTTAGTGAATTATCATTATCATTAGTTCCAGCTATTACAAATATAACATTTTTTTCATATTGTATTTTGTCTAATAAAGCTGCTTCTGGAGAAATAAAATTAGGATTTATTTCTAAATCAGAACCCAAAGATAAATTCCAAACATGAATATCTGGATTTTCTTCAACAATTTGTTCAATATTTCTAATTATTGTAAGAGAACTATTTTTTCCATGCACTGCTACTCCGAAATGTCTAACTCTAAAATTTCCACATCCGTCATCATACTGTGGATTAAAAGATGGACCATCGACTATTATTGATGTTACAGAAGTTCCATGTTCATAATCATTTGGTGTTTTTGGGATATTTTTATCAACCATATCATGATACTCAACCCACTTATTGAAATAGACATTTTTATCAAATAAAGTATCAATTACACCAATTACAGGTTCATTTTCTGGATCTTTAATCGTCATAATAGGTGTATCTAATATACCATTATTAAAAGTATAAAAATTATACTGTGAAATATCTGTAGTTGACATTGAAATGAGGTAAGGAACATTTTTGGTAAATATATTTAACGATTTTGGATTTTTAAACTTTATAACATTATTTTCTATTTTAGTATAATCAACATTAGTTATACCTATTTTATCCATTAAATCTTCAACAGACAATTCTATTTCATATAAATTAATTATAGTATCAGTATTAATATTTTGACCATTATCAATAGTTCCAAATTTTTCCACATTACATGCGTCTGTTACAATATTTATAAAAGTAGATTTTGACATATTATTTTTTTTTATAACATTTATGTATTTTTTAATATTTTTTAGTTTTTCATTGTCTATGTAACCATCAAAACATTTATTCATTATGTAAATGGCATTATTTAATTTTTCTATATTTTTTTTAATTGTATTTAAACTCACAAAATGTGTAATAATATGTTTTTCTCCATCTTCAGAAAATTTAGCTCCTTTTATAGATTCATTTGATAATTCAGAACCTTTTGATAATAAAGTTTTTATTCTTTTACTCTTTGGCACAATCCTATCATAAAATACGCTAACAAGAGCCCCATCTATTATTTGATCATTACTCCATCTGTTATATAATCTTTCTAAATCTTTTTTTAGTGAGATTAATTTTTCAGTGCTAGTTCCTCTATTTGTTGAAAAAGAAGCTTGACCAGGAGTGCTTAAATTTTTCTTTTCGTTTAATGGTCCTTTTAACCTAATAAGATTATTCATTATTTAGCCCCCTAGAAACTTGACTTTTTGATATTCCTGTTAAATGCTCAATTTCTCTAATTGTAAATCCTTGTTCTTGTAATTTTTTAATATTCCCATCAATTTTGGTTGATGTTATATTTTCATATAATCTAATCAAATAATCATATTGATTGTTCATGTTACTAAATGCCAATGAAGTTTTTATTATATTTTTTAAATCACCCGGATAAATCAATGGATCCATAAGTGATATTATCTTTCTATATAATCTCAAATCTTTAGCCACATTATCAAATTTTGATAAATATTCATTTAATATAGATTCTGCAACCTCAACTAAATCCTCTTTAGTATATCTATTAAAGTTTATAATTGAGTCAAATCTTCTTATTAATGCTTTATCAAATGACTTATATAAATTTGTTGTTGCAATCAATACAATATTATCATGTAATTTATCTAGTTCTTTTAACAATGTTGAGGTTGCTCTTCCCATTTCTCTTAGATCATTATTATTTAATCTATCCATTGCTATAGCATCTATTTCATCAAATAATATCACAATTTTTTCAGGGTGAGGCAATTTATTTATTTCATCAAATGCAATAGTTATATTTTTAGATGTTTGTCCTAATTTACTATCAATTATCGAATCAAATTTTGCCATATATAAATCTCTATTTAATATTCTAGCTATTTGTTTAACTGTTTCAGTTTTTCCTGTTCCAGGTGCACCTTCAAATAAAAACTTATTAACTCCAACATTATGTCCTACAGCATTAACAATGCCAATAACATCATTTTTTATTTTTTCAGGTAATGGCAATGGTGAATTAATTATTTCAACTTTTTCAAAAAAAGAAGAAGAATAATCAGAAGATTGTGGTATAAAGGTATTAGCATCAGAAAGTAATGCCATAATATATTCAGCTAGTTGTATATCGCCGGAATTATCAAAATCATTGGCAATTTTATATGCTTCATTTCTAAAAGCATAATCATTTCCTTCAGAATAATACTTAATTAAATTTATTACGTTAATTTTTTTCATTTCTATAACTATAGGTAAGGCTTTGGTTCTGTATTCCTCCACCTTTTCCCCAGTTCTAC
>CAVLCG010000086.1:0-5520 GCA_963661445.1 bacterium
CTATCATTTACTCTAGATAATATATTAGTAACTACCCCATTTTCTAGTCTATAACCAGTAAGTTCTTTTTTTATATAACCATCTTTACTAGGATTAAGTTCTAGAAAAGTCATCTTCTTCTTTAATTCTTTACCAATTTTCTTTCTATCATCCATTTTATTTACTGTTAGAAAAAATAAGGTACTATCAATTTCTTGATCTAAGTATTTTAACAAATGATTAAGACTTTGTTCTTCTTCAGTTGAATTAGCAGTTAAAAAACTAGCATGATTTGCTATGACTACTTTTAAAGGTGTTAAGAAAGATACTGTATCTAAGTCTTCTAAGACAGTAGCTAAATCAGTTTCTTCTAAATCATAAGTAGTAATAGATGCCTCCATAAAACCTTTTTCTTTAATGATTTTAGCTATTTCTCTTTCTAATAACATACTAGATGAAGAAAGAAGCAAATAATTATGCTGCTTCATTTATTTGCTCCACTAAATATTTATAAACTTCATCAAGTTTTTCTCTAGTTTTTCCGCCACCTTGAGCGAAAGTAGCACTACCGCCACCATTACCATTTGAAATACTAGCTATTTGTTTAACTAAGTAACCAGCACTTAAACTAGCTATCTTGTTACGACAGATAAAGTTTACACTATTATCTTCTTTAATATTAACTATGAATACTAAAGAATTATCAACTCTATTTGCTAAAGCATCCATTATTGCTTTTAAGATATCCATCTCTTCATTATTAAAGGTTAAATATAAGAAATTCTTATCATTTATTACTTTAAGATTAGTTAGATATTCATCTATTTTATTTAGACTTTGTTTTTCTTTTTCTTCTTGGAACTTTCTCTCAAGAGTTTTAACCTCTCCTTGAACGTATGATAATTCATTACGATTAAACACTATATCACGATAACTCTTTGGAGCACTATTATCAATAGTAACATCAAAAGTAAGATCAATGCCTAACTTCTTAGCTTGTTCAAGTATTTCTTTAGATTTCATTAATAGTTTAACCATTTCATCATTATAAGGTTTAATAAGTTCAAATAAAGTTGTCTCTATCTTCTTATTAGTACAAGCTTCTATTCGGTAAGTATTACTTCCTTTAGATTCAAATGAAGAAATAGCAAATCTTTTAATATCTTTAGTATTAGCTATATGGGTACCACCACATAGTTCCATTGATTTATCGATCTTAACTACTCTTACAGTCTCACCATATTTTTCTCCAAACAATGCCATAGCTCCTAACTCTTTAGCTTTATCAAGTGGCATAACTTCAGTTGAGGTTATTATTCCTCTATCTATCATTTCATTAACCATATCTTCTACTTGGTATAGTTGTTCATCAAAAATCTTACCAGTATAAGTAAAGTCAAAACGAAGTTTACTATCATCTACATAACTACCTGCTTGCATAATCTTAGGACTAACAATTGTTTGTAAGGCATGCTGTAACATATGCACACTACTATGGTTAGCTTCAATATTATGACGACGTTCTTTATCAATAATAACTTCACACTCATCACCGGTTGTAATCTTACCAGATAATAGTTTTACTTTATGAATATTTTGACCATTTGGCCCTTTAAAGACATCTACTACTCTAGCAGTAAAGTTCTTTGAGGTAATCATACCAGTATCAGCTACTTGACCACCACTCTCAGCATAGAAACATGTTCTTTTTAAAGCGATGTAACCATCATGATCAAGTTCTTTTTCAAGATTATCTTTACTAAAGATAGCAAGTACACTACTCTTTAAACGATATAGGCCATAGACGAAAGTAGAAGGCTTCTTAAAGTCCATTAAAACTTGCTTTTGTTTAGCCATAGAAGTCTTATTACGATTACTCTTCTTAGCAGCTTCTCTTTGTTTATTCATATAATCAACGAAACCATCTTTATCTACCTTATATCCTTTTTCAGTAGCAATCTCTTCAGTTAATTCAAGTGGGAAACCAAAGGTATCATAAAGTTTAAAAGCATCATAACCAGATACAACTTTATCAGTTACAGTTTCTAAGATATCATCAAGTTTAGCCATACCTTGTTCTAGAGTTTTTAAGAATAGCTTTTCTTCTTCTAGTATTAAAGCTTCAACTTCCGCTCTTTTTTCATATAATTCCTTATAGAAATCTCCCATAGTCTCACAAACAGTTCCTACTAATTTGTAAAGGAATGGTTCGTTAAATCCTAATTGTTTACCAAATCTTGAACTTCTTCTTAAAAGACGTCTTAAGACATAATCTCTTCCTGTATTTCCAAAACTTGCTCCATCAGAAAGGGCAAATGTTATTGCTTTAATATGATCAGCTATTACTTTAAATGAAGTTTGACCATTATAAAGAATGCCTGACATTTCTTCTATTTTAGCTAGTATTGGTGTAAATAAATCTGTTTCAAAACTAGAATCTACATCTTGGAAAATTGTACACCATCTCTCAAGACCTGCTCCAGTATCAATATTCTTATGAGGAAGCTCTTTATACTTTTCACGAGGTTTTCCTTCTTCTGATTGAAACTGAGAAAAGACATTATTCCAAATCTCTATATATCTTTCTTGTTCATCATCATTTTTAAACTTTTCAAAAGCATCATGGTTAGGATCATACTTTTCCCCACGGTCAAAGAATATTTCACTATCTGGTCCACAAGGTCCACTACCTATTTCCCAAAAGTTCTCATCAAGTTTTATTATATGGGAAGGATCCATCCCAAGTTCTATCCATTTGTTTAAGGCATCAGCATCATCTGTATAGACTGTTACATATAGTCTATCTTTCGGAATAGCAAACCACTTATCGCTAGTTAATAGTTCAAAAGCAAAACTAATCGCTTCATTCTTAAAGTAATCACCAATTGAAAAGTTACCCATCATCTCAAAGAAAGTATGATGACGTCTTGTTACACCTACATTTTCTATATCATTAGTACGAATACATTTTTGAATATTAACAATTCTTCTACTCTCAGGAATAACTGTTCCATCAAAATATTTCTTTAAAGGAGTTACTCCAGCATTAATCCATAATAGAGAATCATCATCTCTTGGAATTAAGGGAGCACTTTCTACATATTTATGTCCATGTTCTTCAAAATATTTTATCCATAATGATCTAATCTCATTACTAGTCATCTTTCTCATCTTTATCTACTCCTTCTATTAAGTCCTTAATCTTTGCTAAGTCTTTCTCATATTTTTTCATACTACCGTTATTTAAAAGGTAATAATCAGCATAAGCGATAGGTCCCCCTTTAGCTGAGTTTTCTATCTCAGTAACATCTCTTCTGATAATTTCTTCCTCGTTAAAGGCTCGTTCCTTTCGCTTAGATATTCTATCATACCTTAATTTCTTATCACAGACAATAGCAATTACTACTAAATCTTTAAATTCTTCTTTTAAAATTTTATATTCATCCCAAGAATATAGTCCATCTAAAATAACATTACCTTCACTATATAGTTTTTTAATCTTTGGTAATAGAAGTTTAGCAACTACTCCCATACCATGTTCTTTTCTAATTTTTTCTCTAAATTCTTTCTGACTCTCGGGAGTTATTTCTATGCCTTCTTCTTTCATTTTCTCATAGATAACGCCACCAAAATAAACTAAATTATACCCTTTATTATCAAAATAGGAAGAAGCAATACTCTTCCCACTACCAGCCATTCCAACTATTGCAACTATCTTATTCATCTTTTATCCTCCACTATTTTCAAAGCTTCTTGCTTTAAACTTTCCATATCTTTATTTTCTACTATATAATCAAAATCTTGATAATCATCTAAATCTATTTCGGTTTGATGTCTTTTTTCTTCATCGGTTAACTTATTATCTTTCTTATTGGTTAGTAATATAGTCTTAATATTAGGATACTTTTCTTTTAATACTTCTATCTCATGAACTAGTCTACCATCAGTAATAAGTCCTACATCGTAATAGTCATCAAGCACTTCTATTGTCGTAATTAAATAGTCAAGGAGAAAATCTTTCTTCTTTAGTTTTAACTGTAAGATGTCGTATCCTATCGTTTGCAATAGTTCTCTTGGTTTTTCATCTTTTTCTTTATCATAATTAAAGTAGTCCTCCGCCCATCTATATAAAGGAGCAGTTAACTTTAAAATACATACTTTTTTACTATTTTTCTCTTCTTCTTGTTTAATAAGTTTAGCAAAAGTATCTTTTCCTGCTCTTGCTTTACCACAGATTAAATAAAGTTTCATCTTACCACCTCGACTTAGTCTAATTCTTCTTTTTTGTTTAGAGAATGAAACTTCTCTCCTACTCCTGTTTTCTCATCAATAAATTCAAAAATTATCTTTAAACTAGCAATAACAGGAGTTGCCACTATCATCCCTATCATACCAAAGAAATAGTTAAAAATCAATAGTCCCAGCATGATGGTAACAGGGTGTAATTTCATTGTTTTACCCATGATTAAAGGCTGATAAAAGTTGTTTTCTAGGGTTTGACAAACCATAATAGAGATGATTGTTAAAATACCTACTTTAGGGTTCATTGAGAAACCAACAAATACAGCTGGTATGGCTCCAATCCAAGGACCAATATAAGGGATAACATCAGTAACGGCGCAAAACAAGGCAAATAGTAAAGGAGCTTTTAAACCAGCTAGAGAAAGACCAATCGCTTGGGTTAAGAAGACAAAGAACATGACTATTAACACTCCTTGAACATAATTTCTTAATTTTCCATTAATTCTTCGCATCAAGTCTTTAGCATTATCGTGATAAATATCAGGTATTAGTGATAACATATGTTTCTCACACTTTTTAAAGTCAAATAAGATATAAAAACCAATCATAAAGCCTAGTAAAATAGTAGCACCACCACTTATTACTTTACTAATTGTTTTAAATAAAATAGTTGGTAGAGTTTCAGTCATATTCTTACCAATAGATTCTATCTTACTAATAATATCAGTCTCATAACTAGCAAGTAGAGAGTTATCAAAAGAAGCAAAGAAGTTATCAACACCTTTTTTAGTCTTATCAATAAGAGATGGAAGAGCATTAACAAGATCAGTAATGCCTGTAGCAAAAGATGGTATAACAAAATAGCAAAGTACTACTATCATGATAATTAAAAGAAGGTAAGTTAAAATACAAGCAACTACTCTATTCATCTTCTTCTCCATTTTAGTAACTAAAGGATCTAATAACCAAGCGACTACTAAACCAATAAAGACTGGTGAAATTACTTTTATAATATTAAAAATAAAGTCTAGTATTTTCCATTCTTTAACAACATAAGTAACTAATAAAATAGCTAGGATAAAAACTAAGATATAAATTAGTTGTAATACTTTATTTGACGTCTTAATAAATTTATTTAATTCTTTTTTATCGACTTTTTCACGAAACATATTAGCACCTTCATTTCTATTTCTTAGTATACCACTTATCTTTACATTTAAAAAGAATTTTAATAAAATATAGGTGGTGATGAGCGAAACGTTTCCAAATGAAAAGTTTGGAGCATGGTAATATGTCATG
>CAVLCG010000087.1:0-5508 GCA_963661445.1 bacterium
TACCTTGAATTGTCCCTTCTAAAGTAAAATCAAAGTATTCTCCATCAGTTAGTCTTTTCTTTCCTGTTGCATCTGTTGTTGGTAGTGCCTTATTCATACTGATTGTATTACTAGACTCTGTATACTTCATAGTAATAACACCGGTTGTAATAGTATTTTCTCTTTGCCCATTACCTTTATAAGTAAAAGCGGCATAACTTACTCCTACTATGGCTATTACTAGTGTTAATATAACTCCGATTGATAATAATAACTGCTTCTTATTTTTCATCTTTTCTATTCTCCTTACATTACTATAATAGCAAATATTAGTTTGTTTTTAAAGTATTGTTTTGATAAATCCAATTAATAATAGAATTGCTATTATATTTAGCATCCATTCTTTAGATAGTAGTGGTTTATAAAACTCTCTTGCTTTTAAGAACAAGATATAGATGTAAAAACCAATCATTCCACCTACCGTATTTAACATTATATCATCTATATCAAATACTCTACCTATCATTAACTGAGTTGTTTCTATTGAAACCGAAGCGATTAAGGTAAGAACTAGAATAGGAAGATATCTATTTTCTTTTAATATATAACTGCAAAAGAAACCATAAGGAATAAACATAACTACATTACCTAAAACATTTTTAATAAACAATCTACTACCAAGTGAGTATCTAAATATTTCTTTAAATGGTATTAAATTATTGCCTGTAACCGATGTAGTATCTTGAAAGGTGACTACTTGAAAGAGACAAAGAATGTAAATCATAAAGAATAGTGCTAAAACCTCTTTATATAAGACTATCTTTCTTTTATTTTTAATAATATCAGCAATTCTTAATGATACAGCAATTATTACTGATAAAATAACCATTGGTAAGCTAAATTCTAAGACATTTTCAATAGAATTTCCAAGACTATTTAACATAACAAGTACCTCATTCTTTCTGATTTTCTAAAGTAATATCAATATTTTCTAGTGATTCATAACTAGTTATATCTTCTTCTACTTTGAAAAACAATTCTACTTCTATTCTATCAGCACTTGTCTTTTTTTTCAAAACATTTATTGCTAATATTTTAATATCATTACCAATTCTTTGTTTTAATTTATCAGTAGCTAATTTTTTTATCTTCTTTAAGGCTTTGTCTTCTTGATAAGCAACTTGCTTTAGCTTAATTTCTTCTTTTTTAGTAAAACTAATTCTAAAAGGAACAAGAGGACTATTATATAGGATCGTTTCTTTAGAAATACTATTATTATATTTAAATAGTTCTGATATAAAGATGTTCTTATCAAGGAATATAATCTCTAAAGTATTCTTTTTATTGCCAGTCTTAATTTCTTCTTGATAGATGGTAGGAAGATTAAGATTTACCTGATACCAAACTTCAGCATAAACTCTACCCCTAGCTGCTACTTTAGTTTTAATCTCTTCTTTGTTTTTAATAAGTCCACTAATTAGGGTATCACCTTTATCTACTACATCATTCTTCTTAGTAGTAACTTCTCCATAATCAGCTTCTATTCTAGTGATTCGTCCTTTCTTTTTAGCCACTATACTTCTAGGTTTTAACTCTTCTTCTTTAGGATTATTTATTCTTCTAATTACTTTAACTTGATACATAGTACCAATCTCTTCTATCTCTAACCATTCTAAGTAGTCCTTTTCTTTCTCTAATATTTTTTCTCTTATCGCTTCTTTTCTTTTATAAGAGACTTTAAATCTAAATCTTGTGATACCATTTTCTCTTAAATCAGTAAGAATCATATCTTTTATCTCTTTATCAGTTTCCACTACTCTAACAGAAAAGATGATATTAGTTAGCAAAAGAATTACTAGAAAAGCAAAGATAATAGAATAAAGAAATATCTTTTTAGTCTTATATAAATGAATTAAGTAAGCTTTTCCTGTCCTTTTTAGAATAGTTATTTCATAAGTAGGTGCTAGTTTTTTTATCTTTTGAAAGTACTCTTCTTCTATTTCTAAAATTAAGTAGTCTTTTGTCTCATTCTTTTTAATAAAAGGAATCTTTAAAATAATTAAAAGTGATAGGAGTGAACTTGGACGACGACCTTCTATTTTAATTACATAATGGCTCATTATTCTAACTCTACTTTAGTTAAATTTCCCTGAATTAAAAGTTCATCGTCAAGCATCTTTATTAAAGATAATTTATTACCAGTTAAAGTTATTTTTTTATTTCTTGCTACAAAGGCAACTCTAGTATCTGAAAGTGAGAGTATTTTTTCATAGTTGGCAATATAAACATGATCAATAAAAATATCGAAATGAAATTCATTATCTCCAATATAATTTTTTATCCTATTATATCCTATCATTTTTCCACCTATATAAATTTATGTTAGAAAAAAAAATAAAGACCATTAATTAGTCTCTATTTCCTCTAGATTGTCTACGTTCATTCTTGCGAGCATTCTTTTTAGCTTCTTCTCTTGCTTTTCTTCTTCTAACCCCTGGTTTATCATAAGCATCGTGTTTCTTTGCTTCTGAAGGGACACCACTACGAGCAAGCTTTTGCTTGTATTTTCTGATTTTAAAATCTAAGCTACTAGTTGTGTTATTTGACTTCTCTTTTGTTTGTGTCATTCGGCTATCCCTCCCTTCGTTTTTTTCTACAACTGATTATAACACTTGATAGGCATTTCTGACAACTATAAATTTACATTTTTTTTACATTTTAACAATGTTTTATGATATTTTCACCAAAATAATAACCGATAAGATAACAAAATATGATGAAAAAGATAATCAGAACTATTTTAACAACTTTTCTAAGATTTAGTCTAAAGGACATATTTTATCCTCACTAATTCTTCTAATTGATGAACCTAAACTTTTCCCTGAATCAACTAATATACTTATTAACTTATTTAACTGATTTAATATCGTTCCACTTAAAGTAGTGGCTCCTCCTACTATTAATAGTAAGTCTTTGTCATTTATTTTTTTCATTAATTATTCACCTCACAGCCTTTTGGATTAGTATAGCCTTCGACTACTCCGACTAGGAAAGCTACTATAGCAGTAATTCCCACAAAAGCCCAAACAGAAAAACCACCTTTTATTCTTTTTAATTTATCATCTTCTATTTTTTGCATCATAACCTCCAACTCTTTATTAATACTTTTAACAACGATATTTTTTTAATAGGTATATAGATATTACCCACTTTGTTTTTAGAAAGTTTATTATTAGTTGATAATACTAGGTAAACTAAATCATCTTTTTCTATATTTTCTATTATTTTATAGATATACTTTTTCCCCTGATAGTAAAAGAATTTATTTTTTCTAATATTATCTAGTTGCTTCTTAGAAATAACAGTTTCTATTTCTTTATTATTTATATTACAAGTGATTGACTGATAATCAAAAATAGTTATCTTTTTCAAGAACAATATAGTAAGTATTATCATAATAAAGAAAATTATTGTTCCAACAGTTAATAGATTATTCTTCTTCATAAATTGTTCCATCCTTTAATACATATCTCTTATTAAACAAATCATTATTCTCTAAACGATGAGAAATATATAAAATCGTTGCATCCTTGTAATTATTAAATATGTTTATCAATAGTTGTCTTTCACTTTTTATATCCATATTACTAAAACATTCATCAAACAGATAAATTTTACTATTACGATAAAGTGCTCTAGCACAAGCTATTCTCATTTTCTCACCAGTACTAAAGCTTTTTAATTCCATCTCATTTACTGTATGAAAATTTCTTTCTTTACTAGCTAATACTTTATCAAGGCCAGTCACCTTTAGAATTTTATTGATGTTATTCATATTTACTTTTTTTCCCATAGTTATATTTTCTAAAAGTGATTTGTCTTCTATTGAAACATTACTGGTTACATAGGAAATAGCATTTCTTAAATCTGCTAAATTGTAATGAGTAATATCTAAATTATTAATTTTTATCATGCCAAACTCTGGTTCCAAATATCTACCTAACAATTTAAATAAAGTACTCTTTCCACTACCTGATTTTCCACAGAAAAAGATATGAGATTTAAAAGGAATAGTTAAATTTATATTTTTAAGTAACTTATTTAAGCCATAAGAAAATGAAAGATTGTCAACAGTAATATCTAATTCTTTTTCATATATATTAGGAGAATACTTTAATAATAATTCTCTTTTAAGAAGAAAGAAGTCATCTAGTCTATCTACTGTTTCTTTATATTCTTTTTTTGCTAGTAATTGAATTATTAAAGTTTCTTCATTTTTCAAGGTTACTCCTATAAGACTTTCTAAGAATATAAAGGTAGAAAGATTATTTATTTTTTTAGTACTGATTAATAAGACAGATAAAAGAAAGAATAAGGAGAAATAATTAATATTTTCTATTAATAGAAATAAGTTTTTAGTCTTTTCCTTATACTTTTCTAAAGAACTAGTAGTTACAAAATAACTAGTCATACTATTATTTAATTCTTTTGATTTATTTTTTTCATAGTGATATCCTTTTATCATTTCAAAAAAATGATAAGTGCTTGATACTAATGAGTTAAATTTATCTCGTTGATAATAATAGTTTTGTAAGTGCTTACCAAGACCTTTCTTTTGAAAGATAACTAGTAATAGAAAAAATATATTACTAATTAATAAGAAGAGAAAAACTCTTAAAGATACTTTTAAGAAAATTAAATATAAAACAAGAAGCAGTGGTATTACTCGTAAAGTGATTAACTTTTGATCAATAAAAAAGTCACTTATAAATTGAACATCCTGAAAAATAGAAAATACTTTTTCATTTTCTGTTCGTTTTAAACTAGTTATCGGAAGTGATAGAAATTTGTTTATTACTTTATTTGCCAAGTTTTTAGAAATAGATAATTTTAATGTTAATTGATAATTAAATAATAAATAATCTGCAATTATTTTAAGAAAGGAGATTAAAACAAAAGGAATTATTAAAGTATACATATTCTGTAAATTCTCTGGTATTAGTGCATAGTTTAGAAATATTTTTAGTTGAAAAAAGGTAGCAAGCTCTAATATAAGACTAATTAAAGAAACAGTTAGAAAGGAAGCAAAATAAACTTTCTTAGTCGTTACCTGGACATTTAAGATACTTGTTACTACCCTATATTTTTCTATTTTCTTTAAGAAAGCAGTGGGTTTTGCAAAAAGATAATAGTTAGTACTTTTACTAACAAATTCTTCACTAGTTAAGTTATATTTTCCTTTGGCAGGATCCATTATATATAACTTATTAGCACTAATTTTGTAGATTACTACGTAATGATACTTATTTGTATTCTTATCTATTACTAAATGAGCAATACAAGGAAGAATATAGTTATTTTCTAAACTTATATTTCCTTCTAATGCTTCACAATTAAATCCTAACGATTCAAATACATTTTTAAGTCCAAATAAAGTTACACCTGTTCCATCATATAGAGATATGTCTTTTAAATATTCACTTGTTGGGTAAATATTATAATAAGATAATATGCATTTAAGACAAGCTA
>CAVLCG010000088.1:0-5382 GCA_963661445.1 bacterium
CATGACATATTACCATGCTCCAAACTTTTCATTTGGAAACGTTTCGCTCATCACCATTAAATATTATATAGGAAAAAAAACATGAAATAAATAATTATTCCATATTTTTTCTTATTTAAACAAACCACTATCTTTTAAAAGTATTTCTATATCTGTACCTTTAACTTTCTTCATTGCAACTTTAATTAATTGTTTTTCTACAAAAGTAAGTGGAAGTTCATCTACTGTTTTTTTATCAACAGCATAATAACATGCTTTTAATAGTTCTCTAACATCATATTTACTACCCCAAACCTCAGGAACTGCTCTATCTACTTTTAAAAGTGTATAAACAGCTTCCATACCAGTACGTATTGAATATTCTGTAGTAAAAATGGTATCTCTTGGTGTTTCAGCAAATTGTCCAACAAAAGCAAAATTAACAGCATTTTTTGGTACTACTAATGGTCTATCTTTTTCTCTTCGTGGTTGGAAAAAAGCATTTATATAAGGCATATAACAAGTTGTTGTATTACAAATATCAGCATACTTTTCAATTTCATTAATTGGTAAACCAATATGATAAAGCCATTCTTCACATACTTCTTTTCCAGTACATTCTTTTATAGGCTTTTTAACAAAATTACCAGGTTTATTAGTATTTAAGGCATATAGCCAAACTAAAACACTATTCTTGTTTTGTGATTTAAATTGTGGTTGACGATTAATAGTCCATGATAAATACCAGTTTTCCATACTATCTTTAACAGTTACTATACCACCAGTTGTTACTTTACCATCTCTAGGATCACGTTTACAAATATTTATAATATGTTTAATAATATCATCATCACTTACCTCTATAGTAGCACTCATCCAGTTAGTTTTATCTACATGATTACAAAACTTATCAGGATTTCCAAATTCACCATTACTAGCTTGTGAAGCAATATTTTTCCATAAATCCCAAGATTCACCTTTACCATTTTTTATAATTGATATATCAGGAGCATTATTTTGATCACCATAACAAGATGTATCAGTACAACAACCATTAGTGATAAAAACTAAATCATCTTCAGTTAAATCTATTTCTTTAGCTTCACCCTCATTTTCATAAATAATCTTAGTTGCTACTTTTTTACTTTGTTTAGATTTAAATATAACATTCTTAACATCTATTCCATATTCAATCTTTACACCATTATTTTTTAAATACTTGATAAGTGGTAATATCATTGATTCATACTGATTATATTTAGTAAATCTTAAAGCTGAAAAATCAGGTAAACCGTCTATATGATGAACATATCGACATAAATATCTTTTCATTTCAAGAGCTGAAGACCACTTTTGAAATGCAAACATCGTTTGCCAATATAACCAAAAATTAGTTTTCCAAAATGATTCTGGTAAAACATCAGAAATTTTTTTATTTTCTAAAGTCTTTTCTGGTGTAATAAATAATTTTGATAAAGCCATAGCAGACTCTCTATCAAGTTTAAATAATTTATCAGTATGTGCATCTTCTCCACAATTAATAGTCGCTCTACATAATGAATAATTAGGATCATGTTTATTTAACCAATAATATTCATCAAGGACTGATACATCAGGTGTTTCAATAGATGGGACACTTCTAAACATATCCCACATACATTCAAAGTGGTTATCCATTTCTCTACCACCACGCATATAAAATCCCTTAGTAATATCTTTTCTTCCATCACATGATCCACCTGCCAAATCTAGCTTTTCTAACAAGTGAATATGTTCACCTTTCATTCCCCCATCTCTTACTAAATAAAATGCTGCAGAAAGTCCAGCTAATCCAGTACCAATAATATATGCAGATTTCTTATCTACACCCTCTGGTTTTTCTGGACGAGCAAATGCTTCATAAGTTCCTGCTCCATAATACATAATTATCCCTCCTATTATTAATTAACATAAAAATCATATGCTTATTAGTTATTATTTGCAATAATCAATGTTATTATACTGTCAAAAAATAAGACAAAAAGATAAAATTGTAATAAAATAAAACATCTAATAATCATAAACTACTAGATGTTTTTAATTAATTATTTTATAGCAGAAGACTGTAAAGCAGTAATAGCAATTACCCCAACTATATCACTAGCATTACATCCTCTAGATAAATCATTTATTGGTTTAGCAAGTCCTTGAGTAACTGGTCCATAAGCTTTAGCAAGTCCTAATCTTTCGGTTATTTTATAAGCAATGTTACCCGCATCTAAATCAGGAAATACTAAAACATTGGCACACCCTGCCACCTTTGAACCAGGTGCTTTTCTCTCTCCTATTTCTTTAACAATAGCAGCATCAAACTGTAATTCACCATCTAAAGTAATATCTTTTAAACTATCCCTAGCAAGTTCTACCGCTTTTACTACTTTTTCACTATCAGGACATTTTGAAGAACCATAAGTAGAATGAGATAGAAAAGCTACTTTCGGAGTATCATCTACTAACAATTCAAAACTTTCAGCACTACTTTTAGCAATATCTACTAATTGTTCACTAGTAGGATTTTGATTTAATCCACAATCTGAATAGATAAATACCCCATTAGAACCATACTGCTTTTGTGGAGTATCCATCAAAAAGAAAGATGAGGCTGTCTTAACATTAGGTGCTGTCTTAATAATTTGCAAAGCCACACGTAAAGTATCAGAACTAGAGTGAACTGCCCCACTAACCATTCCATCAGCATAATCAAGTTTAACAAGCATAGCTCCAAAATAAGGATAGTCATTAGCAAGTATTTCACTAGCTTTATCAAGAGTCATTCCCTTCTTCTTTCTTAACTCATAATAAGTATTAACACATAAATCAAAGTCGGCAAACTTTACTGGTTCTATTATCTTACATCCATCAAGCGAAATATTGTTCTTTCTTGCTAAAGATAAAATATCTTCTTCCTTACCAATCAAATAAATATCAGCAATATTTTCCCTAACAGTGATAGTTGCAGCTTCTAAAGTTCTAATATCATCTGTTTCTGGTAAAACTATTTTTTTCTTCTCATTTTTCTTTACTCTATCAATTATCTTTTCTATAAAATCCATATCTTACTCCTCCTCTAATTTACTTTCTCCTGTTTTATAATCTATAGTAACACCTTTTTGAACATTATATACATAAACATTAAATGATAACTTTCCCTTATCCTCAATTGAATATGCTTCCATATATGCTCCATTTGCTACTAAATTATCACCATCAAAAACAGGGGTTACTCTATATAAAACATGATTATTAGTCTCTTTTATATAATTAGCTACTTTATTCTCAAAAGGTAACATTCCATCTACATTCATACTTCTAGTACAAGTCATTAAATTCTTTGGATTAGCATTTTGTCCAGTTAACTGATGAGCGATTAAATGACATCTATTATATAGATATTTCCCATCAACAAAGTCATATTTTACTGTATGCCAACCAGCTGGCTTAATCATACCAATACTACCTCTTTTAGTAGTAGGCATTGTACTTTTACTAACTAAAGCGAAAGCTACTCCTACTCTACCTAAAGAATCTAAATCACTATATTCTTCCTTTTCTGTCAACTCCTTTTCACTGTCTGTGAATGTTGGTTTATTATTATTTACCTCTTTATAAGGTTCATTATCATAACTTGGTATATTAATAACATCACTCGTATTATTACTATCATCTTTATAAGCATAAGATGGTAATATATATTGATAACTTACTACTGCTATTAAGACAATTAAACTTAACAGTGACGTTAATAACTTTTTATTCTTTTTACTCATCAAACCATCCTTTCCTTATTTATTGTATCATAAGATTACAAGATTTTTTAGAAATTTATTTTCTTATTTAACACTTTATGATAAACTTTAGTTAATGATGGAGGATTTATGAAAAAGAAGAAGAAAAAAAGAAAGATTATTACCTTTATTATACTCTTCATTATAATAATTATTATATTAGTATATCTAGCAACAACTAATAAAATTGAGATAAAAATTCCATTTACTGATATTAATACAACTAAAACAGAAAAGAAAAAATTAACTATATATGATGAAGATAGTAATAAAAGACCAATTGCTGTTATGATAGACAATAATGTTGGTTACTCTTCCCAAGTAGGATTACAAGATGCTTTTGTAACTTATGAAGCAATAGTAGAAGGTGGCCTTACTAGAATGATGGCTATATTTAAAGATACCAATACAGCATTAATAGGACCAGTTAGAAGTTCTAGACATTACTTTTTAGATTATGCTTTAGAATATGATTCACTTTATGCCCACTTTGGTTGGAGTACTTTTGCTGAGAATGATATCAAGTCTTTAAGAGTAAATAATATTAATGGATTATATGTAGATAGTGCTTACTGGCGTGATAGAAAGATTGCTGCTCCTCATAATGTTTTTACGAACATAGAAACTTTATATAAAAGTGCTGAAAGTCTTGGTTACCAAACAACTACCGATGAATGGGAAGCTCTACCAATAACTAGTGACACTGTAGACTTAACTAAAATTAAAAATAAGAATTGTACTGATACTGATTGCGACACTGGTTTAGTACAAGCTAATAAAGTAACTATACCATATTCTAACAGTCAAACAAGAAGTTATGCATATGATAGTGAGAGAAAAGTTTATCTAAGATATATGAATCATAATGCTCATATAGATAGAGATAGTAAAGAACAATATCATTATAAAAATATTATTATTATCAAGGTTAGAAATAAAACTTTAGATAGTTATGGTAGGCAAGACTTGGATACAACAGGTACTAAAGAAGCATATTATATAACAAATGGATATGCCATCCCAATAACTGCTAAGAAAGATTCAAGAAGTGGTAAAACCATCTATAATTATATGGATGGTAGCGAGGTTAGACTAAATGATGGAAATACTTTCATTCAAATAGAACCTGTTAATATGACTCCATCATTTGAGTAGTAGTAAGGTGTAGTAGTATGTATGAATGGTTAAATTTAGAATTATTAGATTATAAAAATAAAGATGACATATGGGACTTAATAAACTTATTTGAAGATGTAACATTACAAAAATATAATGACTTACCACCAAGATGTCCCTTTGTATTTCTTATTCAAAAGTATAGAGAAGTCAATGGTAATAAATCACATAAACCAATTGGATTCATATTTTTAGAAACAAAAGATATTTCTAGTAATAATTTATTTATTCACTTTGGTATAACAGAAAAAGAAAGAAACAAAGGTTATATGAAAGAAGCATTATATATTTTAAAACATAAATTAATAGATAATACTATGGAGCAAGAAGAACATTTAAAAGATTATGAAAAAATACTAATTAATTCTAACATAATTGCAATAAGTAATAATGAAAATAATAT
>CAVLCG010000089.1:0-5223 GCA_963661445.1 bacterium
TTATGCTAAAAGGCTGAACGCTGTATTGATAGAAGCAACAACTGAGAAACTCCGGCTGTAACGATGGGTGAATATACTTTTCAAAAAATGTTTGCTTTCTTAATAACAATATAGTAAAATTATGTTGAAGAGAGGGATATATATAATGAATCAAGAAATAGATAATGCAGTAGATAAGATGAAATCTACTGTAAATAACTTAGAAAAGAAATTTGGAATTGTTAGAGCAGGAAGAGCTAATCCTTCTAGTTTGGATGGGGTTATGGTTGAGTATTATGGACAAATGACGCCTTTAAAACAACTTGGAACTATCTCTGTTCCAGAAGGTAATCAATTACTTATTAAACCATTTGATAAGAGTTGTCTAAAGAATATGGAAAAAGCTATTATTGCTGCTAACTTAGGATATAATCCTAGTAATGATGGGGAAACTATTAGAATAGTAGTACCAGCTCTTACAGAAGAAAGAAGAAAAGAACTTGTTAAACAAGTTAAGGCTTTAGCAGAAGAAGCAAAAGTTGCTATTAGAAATATTAGACGTGATGCTAATGAAAAAATAGAAAAAGAAGAATTAGCAGAAGATGAAGAGAAAGCTCTTAAGAATGACATTCAGGATTTAGTAAATGAATATAATAAAGATATTGATAGACTAATGAAAGAAAAAGAACAAGAATTAATGACAATTTAATAAATTTGTGATAATATATGCATTAAATCAATGAGAAGGAAGTAGTAAAAGAGTAATAAAAGTAAAAGAGAGATTATGGTTGGTGAGAATAATCCTTTTATCCTTTGAATTCGTCCTTTGAGTCTTAAAGCAAAACTTTAGGCGTTACTCGCGTTAAGAGATTAGAGTGTATAGAAAACTATAAAATAAGGTGGTACCACGGATATGTTTCGTCCTTAGTTTATAGTTTTTTTCTATTAGAAAGAAGGTATAAAATGAATATAGAAGAAATTAAGAAAAATATAGAAAATGAATTAAATAGTTGTAAGGATATGAAAAGTCTTAATGATTTAAAAGTTAAGTACTTAGGAAAGAAAGGTATTATTACAGAACTTAGTAGTAAGATTAAAGAAATACCAAATGAAGAGAAGAAAGAGTTTGGTATGAAGATGAATGAGTTAAAGACTAGTTTTAATTCATTATATGATAGTAAGAAAACTTTATTTGAAGAAGAAGCTCTTAATGAGAAGTTAGCTAAAGAGAGTATTGATGTAACACTTCCTGCTACTCATATTGAAATGGGTAGTCCTAATATCTTAGAAAAATTAGTGGAAGATATGGAAGAGTTATTTATATCTATGGGGTATGATGTTGTAGATGGACCGGAGATAGAAGAAGATAAATATAACTTTGAGCTTTTAAATATTCCTAAAGGTCATCCAGCAAGAGATGCTCAAGATACATTCTATTTAAAAGATAATGAAATCTTACTACGTAGTCAAACCTCTCCCGTTCAAGTTAGAACTATGTTAGAGTGTAAGGGAGAAAAACCAGTTAGAATGATATGTCCTGGTAAGACTTATCGAAGAGATGATGATGATGCAACGCACTCTCATCAGTTTATGCAGATAGAAGGATTGTTAGTAGATAAGAATATTCATTTAACAGATTTAAAAGGTACTTTTGAAATAGTTGCTAAAAGACTATTTGGAAGTGATACCGAAGTTAGATTAAAACCTAGTTATTATCAGTTTACAGAACCATCAGTAGAGTTAGATATTAGTTGCTTTAATTGTAAAGGAAAAGGTTGCTCACTATGTAAAAATAGTGGTTATATAACAGTAGCAGGTGCTGGAATGGTTCATCCTAATGTCTTAAGAAATTGTGGTTATGATCCTGCGGTTTGGAGTGGTTTTGCCTTTGGTTTTGGAGCAGAACGTCTTGCTATGTTAAAGTATGGTATTACAGATATTAGAACTTTTTATATGACTGATTTAAGATGTAGTAAAACATTTGATAGAAAGGAAGATAATAATGATTAATTTAGAGTGGGTAAGTGATTATATTGATATTTCTGATTTAACACCTAAAGAGCTTGCTAAAAGGGTAACGGAAAGTGATATTAATGTCGAAAAAGTAATTACTAATCATATTGATAATTTAGTAATCGGAGAAGTAGTAGAATGTGTTAATCATTCAGATAGTGATCATTTACATATTTGTAAAGTAGATGTTGGAAGTGAAGTATTACAAATAGTATGTGGTGCTCCTAATGTTAGAGTTGGTTTAAAGGCAATCGTTGCTCTTGTTGGAGCTGTTTTACCAGGTGACTTTGTAATTAAGAAAAGTAAGATTAGAGGAGTAGAATCTAATGGTATGCTTTGTGCTTTATATGAGTTAGGATTAGAAGAGAAGAATGACGAAACTTATAGTAAAGGTATTTATGAAGGAGCTAGTAACTTAAAAGTAGGGGAGGATGCTTTAAAAGCCTTAGACTTAGAATCAACTGTTTTGGAACTTGATATTCATAAACATCGTAATAATGATTGTTACTCTCATATTGGTTTTGCTTATATTGTAAGTGCAGTTTTAAATAGAAAAGTAACTCTACCTGATACTAGCTTTACAGAAATAGATGATAGTATAGATAAGCATTTTAGTTTAGAAGTAGCAACTAATAAGTGTAGTTATTATCTAGCTAGAATGGTTAAAGATGTAAAGATTAAAGAGTCACCAGACTTTATCAAAAAAAGATTAGTAGCAGCTGGTATGCGACCAATTAACAATGTAGTAGATATTTCTAATTATGTAATGTTAGAGTATGGTCAACCACTTCACTTCTTTGATTATGATAAGTTAGGTTCTAAAATATTAGTAAGAGATGCTAAAGATGAGGAAGAAATTACTACTCTTGATAATAAGGAAAGAGTTTTAACTAGTAATGATATTGTAATAACTGATACTATAAAACCTGTTTGTATCGCTGGGGTAATGGGTGGAGCCAATACGGAAGTAGTAGATGACACTAAAACTATACTAATAGAAAGTGCTATCTTTGACTCTGTTAGTATTAGAAATACAGCAGCTAGATTAAATCTTCGAAGTGAAGCATCTATTCGTTATGGAAAAGGATTAAACTATGAATATACGGATATGGCTATTAAAAGAGCTTGTCATTTATTAGAAAAGTATGCTGATGCTAAAGTATTAACTGGAATAGTTAAATACGATAAAGTTGATAAAACACCAAAAGAAGTAGAGTTTAGAGCAAGTGAAGTTAATAATCTATTAGGAATAGAAATTAGTGAAAATGATATGGAAAAAGAAATGGCTAGATTAGGCTTTAGTTATACACTAAATAATGGAGTATTTAAAGTAGTGATTCCTAATAGAAGACTTGATATTGAACCTAATGTAAACGATATAGCAGAAGAGATTGTAAGACTTTATGGTTATCATAATTTAACCTCATCCCTTCCTGTTGTATCTATCAAGAAAGGTGAATATAAAGGAGATATTAAGTATCGTAAGTTTATCTCTAAAAGACTAAGAATGAAAGGACTAACTGAGACTAAGACTTATACTTTAACATCACCTAGTATGGCTTCTATGTTTGATTATGAACATAAAGAAAAAGCAGTTCTTCCTAATCCGATGAGTGTAGATAAGTCTGTTGTTAGAACTTCTATTATTCCATCTTTAATAAATGTTTATAACTATAATAAAGCAAGAAAAGTAGAAGATATATTCTTATATGAGATAAGTAAAACATATGATAAAGATTATAAGGAAGAGTCTAAAATAGCTGGTCTATTAAAAGGAAATATTGTTAAATCAGCTTGGAATGGTAATACTAAGTGTGACTTTTATGTCGTTAAAGGAATAGTAGAAGATATTCTTAATTCACTAGGATTTAATAATCGTTATACTTTTGTTCCTAAAGAGTTACCTAATATTCATAAAGGAATATCTGCTAGTATTTTATTAGATGGAGAAATGTTAGGTATCATTGGAAGAGTTCATCCTAATACTTTAAAAGATGAAGTATATGTCTTTGAATTATCTTTAAATAAACTAATGAGAGATGTTAAACCTATTAAGTTTAAGGAACCACCTAAGTATCCTAGTATAGAAAAAGATGTTGCTTTCTTAATAAATAAAGAGATAACTGCTAGTGATATTTCTAAAATAATCAAGAAATCATCTTCTAGATTACTAAAGAGTATAGATGTATTTGATGTTTATAGTGGGGATAATATAGATAAGGATAAAAAGTCTATTGCCTTTAAACTTATTTATCAAGATGAAGCTAAGACTTTAACTGATGATGAAGTTATGACTGATTTTCATAAGATGATAGAGAAAGTTACTAAAGAGTTTAATTGTGAGATTAGAGATAATTAGTTATATAAGAGGTGATTAGTTTGCAAAAAAAAGAAACATTACTTGATCAGTTTAAAACTTATGTTGGTGCTTACTATGGCGTTAATAGTATGGATGAGTATGACTTAAAAGTATATGTTTTAAAAGAGATAGAAAAAGAGATAATTAATTTTATAGAGGTAAATGAGTTAGATAAAGAAAACTGTTTAAGAGTTGCTAAAGAAGTAGAAGATAATGTTTCTCTTAAAACGAAACTACAAGATAGTTTATTAATCCTTTATAAAATGAATGATTATATGGAACTTATCTTTATGATTAAAAGTAAATTAAAAAAATTAAAAGCTTAGTAAATATTACCAGGAAAGAAAATCTAAAAATGAGACATTTTATTAATGGAGGTGTCGAAATTTGAAAAAGATTTTCTTTTTTGTGTTAGTTGTTTTTATGTTGCTATTAATTACTAATACAAAAGCTTTAAATAGATATAGAGGTAATAGAGAGATAAAAGTAGTTATTTCTTTTACTAATAATAGTGTAACTACTACTAATATTGGGGAAAAACTATCATTTAACTATAAAATTATTTCTTATAGACCTAAATTAGTACTTTCTTATTATGATGAGTCAATATTAAAGAAACTTAATGATTTTACTTTTACAGATGTAGAAGAAGGTAGGGAAAGATATTTAGAAATACTTAGACAATATGGACTATATAGTGATGTAGAAAAAATAGAATGTTTTGGTATACCACTTGATAGTGTTACTATTTATACTAATATTAATAATCTTAATCAAATAAAGTATGAGAGTAAAATAGTTTAAAAAAAATTAAATGATGCCAATTTTGTAAATTCAGGGTAAAAACTATCCTGAATTTTATTATTTCAGGT
>CAVLCG010000090.1:0-5180 GCA_963661445.1 bacterium
TTACATAATCGTTGTAAACTCATAGAAAGGATAAAACAAGAAAGAAACAAAAACCCTTCTATTACATTTACATCTACTATTATACATTAAGTTGTGGGTTGTGCAAGTTATAATTCAGTTACGGTGTCGGTAATTGTACCAACAACGCTATTAAAATAAAAATTAAAAGAACCAAATCTAAAACCACCCTTATACGAAGTTACAAATGAATAATAGTCAATTACATCATCTACATCACGCGTTATAGATAAAGGTGTATAACTTCTGTAAAAATCCATATCAATAAAATCTGTTACAATATAAATATTAATAGTATTATCCTCGAGTAGTCGGGTAAAATTACCACTCTTACTTTTTGATGAATTATCATATACAATAAAGTTCATAGTTTTTGTTGTTATATACTCATACCCAGAACCAGTCCATAATCTAACCGAAACCGATGTGTTGAATGTAGCCTCAATCATATGTCTATATATTTTAGTTCCACCCCCACTTCCACAATCACTCAATAATGCTAACGGAACGCCAGTTAAATCACTTCCACTTTTTGAATAGGTAGGTCTATCCCCACTACCCATAATGGTAGTAGGGTTAGTTGCATTACCTAAAACGACTTTGCTATCGGTAGTTCTTGCCATTGCATTGTCGCTTTCATTGTTAATTGTGTTGGTCTTGATTTTGTTTGTGAATGTTTTTGCACCACTGATTGATTGAGCAGTTGTTAAGTCGACTAGTGTACTTGCGTCAGCAAACTTAATTGTATATACATCGCCGTCTTTTGATTTGATACTCATTTGAGTAGCATAATCATTGTTTGTTGTAAATGTATTAATACCATAAGCATAGTTGTCGGCTTTCTTTAGATATGTACTAGGTACATTATCTAAAGTTTGTTTATCCGTTGATGACATTAAGCCGTTTTTACTTGATGTTGCTATTGTATATGTTGTATCAGTCCAGTTAACACTACAATAAGCATTACCATTACTATCTACATCTACTTTATAGTTTTTGTTAGAGGTGGTATACCCCGTTTTGATACCACCTAATGTAGATGTAGTGGCTTTAGGTATACCCTCTTGAACTTTGGTAACTGCTTCATCAATAGCAGTTCCCGTATGTATTGATTTATATGTATCCATATTTACCTCCTTTATTTAGTTGTATATGTTCCTTTTAGTTTAACATTAGTGACTTTTGTTTTGGCTTTGTTGTATGTGCCTTTTAATTTAACGTTACTAACCTTAACTTTTAAGTTTGTGTATGTACCCGTTAATTTAACATTACTAACTGACACTTTAGATGATGTATAGTAGCCTCTAATAATAGCATTATCATACATTACAAATGATGATGTTGGACTATATGATGTTAATGTAGTTCCACTTGGTGTATATCCTTTAGCATAAACACCAGGATTAATTGTAGTACCAACGGCAATATCAAATGTCTTTAAGTCTTTTAACTTATTGTCTACATATCTAAATAAGTTAAGTGTATATGATGTAGGTGTATAAATTGTATATGTACCACTTAATTTAACATTAGTTATATTAACTTTAGGATTTAAGATATAAGTTCCACTCAATTTAACATTACTGACTTTAAATTTTAAGTTAGTATAAAGACCACTTAATTTAACATTAGATACATTAACTTTTGGATATTCTTTATAAGTACCATTTAATTTAACATTACTGACATTAAATTTTAAATTAGTATATAATCCACTTAATTTAGCATTACTAACTACTACTTTAGGTATATATTTATATTCGCCACTTAATTTAACATTACTGACATTAAGTTTTAAATTGGTATATGTACCAGACAATGATACATTACTAACACTTAATTTATGTACAATAGTATTTATAGTGGTAAAGTATTCATTATCACTAGTAATAAAGTATTCATTATCATTAGTAATAAAGTAAACACTATCGTCATACTTCATATACTTACCACTTAAGGATATATTACTAACCTTAAGTTTTAAGTTAGTATATAGTCCACTTAATTTAACATTGCTGACACTAACTTTAGTACGCTCTATGTAAGTTCCACTCAATTTAACATTACTGACATTGAATTTTAAGTTTGTATATTCGCCTGATAATGTTACATCACTAACCTTAATTTGTGGGTACTCTTTATAAGTTCCATTTAACTTAACATTACTGACTTCTAACTTGTGTTTATATTGGTATTCTCCCTTTAAGGATACATCACTAACTTTTACTTTAGGTGTATAACTGAAGTTACCACTTAAAGATATATTACTAACTTCTATTTTATGCTGATAGAATATGGTATATGTACCTGATAATGATACATTACTTACGGATATTGTAGTTAATTTTAATATAATACCCTCATATAAATATTTTATCAGTTGTTCCTTTTCATATTCTTTTAATGGGCAGTTATCTAGTATAACATTTTCAACTTTGGTCATTCCCTCAAGATTACCAAGTTTTCTACTTTCATATAAAGGTTTACCATTATATTTAGCAATTTGATTATCAATGATTTTGTGTCTTTCATAACGAACATACATATTGAGTGAACCAAACCACCCACTACCACTTTGGGCGTTAGTAATTTGTCTACCACTTATTTGAGATATATTACTCGCTTGAGTTAATGAACTCTTTAACCCGTGCATACCCGAATAAAGCATAAACCTATTACCCGGTTGAGTTACTTTTCTTGTAGTAGTTTCCCAAGCGTCAACATCAATATCATTACCTCCACCACCCCCCATAGGAACTGGAAGATTACTAGTAGTTGTTGCTCCAAGTTTAACTTTACTTGTTACGTATGATGAACTAGGTACTCCAACACTCATCATAGTAAGTCCCATAATAGCACTACCTAGTGCTCTCATACTCTCTTTTGTTTGAGCATAGTTGCCACTTGCTTTCATAGGAATACTTTGTCCTAAATTAATAGTTGTAGTAAAGATAGTTCTATTACCTCTATAATCGTGTTCTAGATATGTGTAAGGTATTTCATTTTTAATATCTACATAAATAGTTGTACTACCATTTAGTAAATCTACATTGTAATTAACAATTAAAGTCTTACCCATTACTTCTACATTGTCTAATTCTAATTCGCCATAGAATGGTAAGTTAAGAAAGATTTTAGTATAAGGTTTATAATCTAAAATAGAATTATATTTAGGTTTAATAGTAACTTCGCCTAATTTGAAATTTCTATATTGTCCTAACCCCGTATATACATAGTAAGAGTTAGGTGTCCACTGATTATAAACTTTAACTTGTTTCTTTTCACTAGGGTTATCAGTGTATAAAGAAAATGGATAAATCATTACACTGAATATACCCTCACTAGGGTTTTGATAGTATTGGAACATTGAAGTCCACCAAGTAGGGTTTAATATATCTTCATAAAATTGTCCAAAACTTTCATCTTTTTGCGAAAAGCATATCAAGGAATTAACCTTTGCTTGTTTAAATATATATTGGTCTTCAATTAGTGGATAATTATATCCAAAGTTAGGTACGTTTGCCATTATTGACTACCTCCTACTAAAACTACAATATTGTATGGGTATATATCTCTTTCCATAGAATTTAAGAATGGACTATCCATTACTACATCATAATCGTTTGTTACATCAATAGTCGTTGCTATTTCTTCATCGGCTAAATACTCGTTATAGTCATATTCATTTCTTGCAACTATACATTCAATTGTCTTTATATAGTCTCTATGCGACATTAATATATCTTCACGCAAAGATAATTCTATACACTTGTTATTAATAATTGTTATGTTATCAATATAATAATAAAGTCCTAAATCTACAATATAACAATAGTTATAAGAATAGAATTTAGTATTTTGAATTGTAATAGAGGGAGTGTCTATATTAACACTCCTTCTAAAATTACCATTCAATGTTGCTACTAGTTCTATATTCTTATCAACTACGTTTTCTTGTGATTTGTTAGAATATAGTTGTATAGTAGTCATAATCTACTCCACTTCAGTAAATGTACAAGAAACATTAACTAAATCACTATAATCAATAGATGTTAATAAATCCCCGGTAGGAGTTGCAACGCCACCTGATACTGTTGCTTTATAAACACCAAACTTAATAGATGTAGCAAGATTAAGAGATGTAGTATTCTTTAAATATTGTCCATATCCAGTTTCGTAAGAAATTGTATTAGTACCACTATTTACACCACTTCCATAGTTCCATTCTGGAGTAGCGTTAGCAAATAAATCAGTATTAAATGAACTACCCCAAGTTCCAAATAAGTCTCTAAAATCATATTGTGACCCTGTAGAAACACTCTTATATGTGTGAGCGTCAATACCCCCCATAATAGGAACTAAAACAAAGTTAGCACCTAATAAATTAACAAGTTTAGAATATTCAGTGCTTGAAATATCATAACTAATAGTAAATTTTAATTTTGTATCGTTCATAAATTACTCCTATGCAATGAAGAAAACAACAAAGTTTTCGTTAAAATCATTGAACCAACCAGCGTCGTATTTGTACCAGAAGTTTGTAAATTCATTTTTGTCATTTCTATGAGATGTTGCATATCTTCTTGTGTTAGATACACCAAGAGCGTCTCTATCAAACATAACACCAACAATTCCACTCATTTCTAATGATACACCACTGACTGTCTTAATGTTAATTTTAGATGTTGAAGAATATTCAAAATCTAATCCACTACCTTGCCAAAAAGCAATTGTCTCGTGTCTAGGTAAAGCAACATATTCATTGTGGTATGTGTTACTCATAACTGCACTTTCAACGCTATTTTCAAAGTTTGAAAGCATAACGCAGTGTAATAAATCTTCACTAGTTTGATTAACTTTACCACCGATATTAAAGATTGTAGAAATACTCTTTAATCTATCTTTATACATTCTAATAACTTTACTAGCATATCTTAAGAATGTTTCATCAGTTAAGGCTTTTGCTTTAGTAAGTTTAGCACCAGTTTCATCATTGTATAACTTGAGTAAGTTAACACATCTTGCAGTTGATTTTGTACTAGCAGTATCACTTGTAATTTCATCAGTTTTTAATGTTTCCCCAATGAAGTTATTAATAGTCATTCTGCATAACTCATCAATTCTAATTGATAATGCTTTTTCAACTTCATTTAAAATCATAC
>CAVLCG010000091.1:0-5161 GCA_963661445.1 bacterium
TCATGTGTCTTTTTTGTGATACTTTGATGACTTTTCGTTAGAAATTTGGTACAATATATCTGATTGGAAGTGAAAGTATGTATCAAGCTTTATATAGAAAATATAGACCTAAAAAATTTGAAGATGTTGTAAGTCAGACAACTATAATTCAAACTCTTGAGAATAGTATTAAAACATCTCATATTGGACATGCTTATTTATTTTCAGGTCCAAGGGGAACTGGAAAAACGACTGCAGCCAAAATATTTGCTCGAGCTGTTAACTGTCTTAATTATAAAGATGGTCTTTGTAATGAGTGTAAAAATTGCATATATTCAGGTCAAAAGGAATGTATGGATATTATTGAAATTGATGCAGCTTCCAATAATGGTGTGGATGAAATAAGAGAATTAAGAAATAAGGTAAAAATTTTACCTTCTGAGCTGAAATATAAGGTTTATATAATAGATGAAGTACACATGCTTTCAATTGGGGCCTTTAATGCTTTACTAAAAACTTTAGAAGAACCACCAGAGCACGTTATCTTTATTTTAGCAACTACTGATCCACAGAAAATTCCAAATACAATTATTTCTCGTTGTCAAACATTTCAATTTAAAAAAATAAGCCCAAAGGATATTAAACAACTGTTAGAAAAAATTGCTTCAAACGAAAAAATAGAAATAGAAGATGAAGTATTAACTGCTATTGCATCTGCCTCTGATGGTGGGTTAAGGGATGCTATAGGTTTACTTGATAAATTAAGCAGTTACAAATTGGGAAAAATTACCTATAATGATTTTTTAACTATGAATGGTCAAATCATAGAGGATGAGTTATTAGAGTTTGAAAACTCCATTCTAACTCATAAAAATGATGTTATGTTAGAAAAAATAGAAAAATATTATAACGACGGTAAAGATTTGGTCCAAATATTAAAACAACTTATATATCATTTAAAAGATATACTAATCAATTATTATATAAAAAGTGAAAATCTTGAATATAGTGAAAAAGAAATTGTCAAGTTGGTCAGTCTTTTAAATGAAAAACTGTCTGACATAAAGAAATCTGATGATATAAAAGTTTATGTGGAAATACTTTTATTACATTTTATCAATCAAAACAAAACGTTGGAAAAAAATATTTCCCAGGAAATAATTTCAGAGAAAAATTCTAGAATTATTGATACTGAATCTGATAGTGATAGTACACCAACAAAAGAAATAATCCCTACTAATAATGGTGGTAATAATGTAAACTATACACACCTAAAAGAAACAATGTTAATTAGAGCAAAAAACACGCTAGCCGAGGCAACAAAAAATAATTTGAATATTGAGTTAAATACATGGGAAAAGATAAACGATTATACGTTTGATATTAATAATGGATATTTAGCATGTGAATTGTTAGATGGGACACCGAGGGCATCAAGTAACAAATCACTAATTGTTAGTTATGAGCACAGTTCAACCTTGAAACGAATATCAGATCATTTTCAAAAGTTAACGTCATTTTATAGTGAGATATCAAATTCTAATAAAAAAATATCATTTATAGAAGATTCGGATTGGGAGAATTTAAAAAAAGAATACATAATACTGTTAAAATCTGGTAAAAAAATGGAAATAGTTGATGAACCTTCAGAAGAACCGCAACAGGGTAAACCAGAAAGCAGCAATGAAAGTTTTCTTAGAGCCAAAGAGCTTTTTGGAGACTTAGTAGAAATTAGATAAAGAAAGAGGATGGTAATATATGAATATACAAGCTATGATGAAACAAGCTCAAAAAATGCAAAAAGAATTATTAAGTAAGCAAGCAGAGATAGAAAAGATGGAATTTGAAAGTAATCAAGGATTTGTTACTGTTAAAATGAATGGTAAAAAGGAAGTAACAGATGTCAAAATTAATCTAGATGCAGACTTTGACTTAGAAGATATTGAAGTCTTAGAGGATATGATAATGATAGCAATAAATAATACTTGCAAAAAAATAGATAAAACAACTCAAGATAAAATGGGACCTCTTGCTAATGGTATACCAGGATTTATGTAGAGGACAAAATGTATCCAGAAAGCATAAAAAATTTAGTAGATAGTTTTAAAAGCTTTCCAGGGATTGGTGAAAAAACAGCAGAAAGAATGGCTTTCAATTTGCTTGATTTTGATGAAGAAAGAATAGAGCTAATTCAGGAAAGTATAAAAAATGCTAAAGTAAATATACATAAATGTCCAATTTGTCAAACACTTACTGATATGGAATTATGTCGAGTATGTTCTGATGATACAAGAGATCATGATGTACTATGTATTGTTGAAGATTCAAAAATAGTTTTCTTGTTTGAGAAAATGGGAATGTATAAGGGAAAGTATCATGTTTTAAATGGACTTATTTCTCCACTTGATGATGTGAATCCTGAAGATATAGGACTTGATAAATTACTAGATCATTTAAATAAAAATGATTATAAAGAGATAATTTTAGCCTTTAAACCAAGTGTAGAGGGAGAAATAACATCTTTATATATAAAAAGAGTATTGGAAAATACTGGAATTAAAATCACAAGATTAGCAAGTGGAGTACCTATGGGGGCAGATATGGAATATATAGATGGTTTAACATTATCTAAAGCTTTAGAAGATAGAAAAGAAATTGCATAAAACAAAAAGAATATCATAATTATTATTAGGTGAAAATATGAAACTAATAATTAAGATAATTAAAAGAATTATATTGAGTGTCATTATATTATATGGTTATAATTTAATAGCATCTAGATTTAATTTAATAATACCGATAAATCTTATGACAGTAGGCTCAATTAGTATACTAGGATTTCCGATTCTTTTTGTTTTTGTTTTACTAAAAGTAATATTATTTTAAGGGAGTGTTATTAATGTTGGAACAATTGAAAAAAAATCAGCAATTATTTTATGAACAGGCTATTGTTCCTCTTAACTCTGGAAAAATTAATCACGCTTATTTAATAGAAACAAATAATAATGAAGATGATTTAGTAGATACATACTTAAATGAATTTTATAAGCAGTTACTTATTTCTGGTCTTAATGAATCGAATGAAGTTGGTATTTCAAAAGAAAAGCTAATTAATCTTCTGGAGAATAAAAGCTATCCGGATTTAGTAGAAATAAAACCAGAAAATAATGTTATCAAAAAAGAGCAATTATTGGAATTAATGGAAAAATTTTCCAATAAATCTGTTTATGGTACATATCAAATATATGTTATTCATCATGCAGAAATGTTAAATCTTAGTGCTGCCAATACTATTTTAAAATTTCTAGAAGAACCAGAAAGTAATATAATTGCAATACTTTTATCAATTCATAGATACAAAGTATTGCCTACCATTTTATCTAGATGCTCAGTAATGACTCTTAAACAAGAGAAGAGCCATATGATAGATGTTAATGATAATCAAACTCTTATTAAGTTATTGAATAATTTATTAATTGATAATGATCCATTAATAATAGGATTTAATGAGTATTATGAAAAACTGTTTCAAACAAAAGAATTATCTTTGGATACTTTAAAAAGAATTTCCAAAATTTTACAGTATTATATACAAACTAATGATCTGAACATCTTAAATATAAAGTCAAGTGATATCAATTTAAATAAATTTCAACTATTAGAAATGGTAAGTATAATTGATGAGTTTTCTGTAAAACTTCAGTATAATGTTAATATTAAATTATGGTTAGATTCACTATTAATCAAACTAACGGAGGTAAAAAAATGAAATTTTTAACTATTAGATTTATTAATTCTTATTTAAAAAGAGAATTAGATATTGTAAAATTAAAGACAAAAGAATCATTAAAAATAGGTACAAGAATAATAGTTGAAAAAAATGGAGATTTGAAATTAGCTGAAATTTATTCAACTGACGAAATTACTAACACATCTGACATTCCCAAAAATGTGTGCAATTTCACTAGAATAGCAACAAAAAGAGATTTACATCAACAAGAAAAAAATGAAAAAGATAGTGAAGAAGTTTATAGTTATGCACAAAAAAAAGCTAATGAGTTAGATTTAGATATGCACTTTGTAGATTCATTTTATACTTTTGATAGAAAGCAACTATTTATTAGTTATGTAGCAGATACCAGAGTTGACTTTAGGGAGCTCGCTAAAATTTTGGCTCAAAAATATAGAACAAGAATAGAATTACGACAAATAGGCGTTCGTGATAAAGCTCAAAAAATAGGTGGGATAGGTCCATGTGGGTTATTTTTGTGTTGTAATACATTTCTGACAGATTTTGCCAGTGTATCAATAGGAATGGCAAAAAATCAGTTTTTAGCTCTAAATCCTACTAAGATAAATGGCGTTTGTGGAAGACTTTTATGTTGCTTGAAATATGAAGATGAAACATACACTAACCTCAAGGAAAATTTTCCAGAAGTTGGCAAGTTAATTAAAAATGGGAAGATTGAGGGAAAAGTAGTAGAAATTAATCTTTTATCTGGAACTTATAAAGTAGAAACAAAAAGTAGAGAAATAGTGGAACTAAAGAATGATTAGCAAAGAATATATAGAACATAATGGAAAGAAAATTAGTTATAGTCAACTTACTAATTCTTTTTTAATAACAAGTGATAGTGTTTTATTATCAGATTTTATTGATATAAAGCAAAAAGATAAAGTAATTATTGATATAGGAACCGGACAAGGATTGATTCCATTACTACTAAGCACTAGAACAAATACAAAAATATGTGGAATAGAAATTCAAAATGAATTATCATCAATTGCTATAGAAAATGTAAGTAAAAATAATTTGTCAAATCAAATTGAAATAATTAATGACAAAGTACAGAATTATAAAAAATATTTTACATCCCATAGTATAGATATTGTAGTCTCTAATCCTCCATATTTTAAAATTGAAACTAAATCAAGAACAAATGATTTATTAACAAAGACTATATCTCGTCACGAGCTAAAATTAACATTTGAAGAGTTAGCGTATTGTAGTAGTCAATTATTGAAACAAAATGGACACTTCTATTTTATTCATAGAACAGATAGATTGATAGAAATAATAGAAATACTAAAAGAATGTAAATTAGAGCCAAAAAGAATAAAATTTATATATTCAAATAATAACAATAATTCCTCATTATTTCTTTTAGACTCTGTATATTAT
>CAVLCG010000092.1:0-4828 GCA_963661445.1 bacterium
AGATATATAAATATATTAAAGATTATAAAAATCAGGATAAATATAATATAGATATAAATAAGACAAGTAAAAAAAGATATGATGATTTATTTGTTAAGAATATTAAAAACTTAGAATTTTGGTTAATGTGTTCTTTGATATTTACTTTTTTAATAATTATTCTTAGGCTAACTATTCCTTTTATTTGTACTATTCCTTTTTATGCAGAGATAATGACATTTGCTCTTGCACTTTCTTGTTATGATCCAGCTAATGATACTAACTATGTAGGGAGTAATAAACCACAAAGTTATATAAAAATAGCTATAGCTAGTTTTATAGTTAGTTTACTAGTCTGCTTTGTTTGGGGGTAAGGGTATGAATGATAAACAAGTAGAGAATCTGTTTGTTTCAATGATAGATGATTCTTATTTACATGATAAATTAACTATTAACGATGTTTCCTCTTTAACTTTAGAAAAAGCATATATTACTCCAGCTTATTATTCATCGACAAAGGAAATAGTAATGACTAAGGATATGATGGAACCAATTTATCTTGCTCATGAGTTTGGTCATTACTTATTTGATTATTTAGATGATAGTGATTTAGAAAGTGCTAGTATCTATGTTGCTGAGGCTCAGAATAATTTTACTACTAGTTATATTGGGGACACTATAATAGATGATAATTATCGCCTTATAAATAGAAGAATGGTCGAGTTAGTATAGGAGCAGGATGAAGAAACTAGATTAACTATTTCTTCTTTATATCAAGATGGTAATACTGATCAATTGGTCTCTTATATGCGTAGGGCTATTATTTATGATTTTAATATTAATAAAGTAGACGATGAAATTCTAGATAGGATAAATCAAAGTATTATAACTACTTTAAATAATAATAGTGAGGAACAAGTTAAAAATTATATATATGTAAATTATGGTAAGAAGTTAGCTACTAAAAAGGCTCGGGTATTGTTAGATAGGGAAGAGCCTAAAGGACTATCAATGATGTTTGATTTATTTTCATCATTAAATGATGGTAAGTACTATAAGTTTCCTTTTACTCATGATGCTAGTTACTACCAAAAAAGTCCTACTTTAGCTTTTAATGAACAGTTTGCTAATTATACGGCTTTAAAACTAACTAATTGTCAAGAAAACTTAGATAATGTTAGAAAAGTATTAGGAGATGAATATACAGATTTTATGGATAGCTTATTAGCAAAGAGTCTTGCTAAGTTAGGTGTAAAACAAGATGCAAATAATTTGCATAAAAACTAATCTTATAGTATAATCTATAGTGTGAAGTAGTTCACTGGACATTTATAAAAATTATAAGAATTCTATATTGACCTTTCAATTTTTGGATTATTAATGATTTCTATACTAGTCCAATTATTGTAGAAAGGAGAATATGTATATGGAATTTAAAGATAAGACAATTACTTGTTGTGATTGCCATGAAGATTTTACTTTTACTGCCGGAGAACAAGAGTTTTATCAAATGAAAGGCTTAACTAATGAACCTAAACGTTGTAAGGCTTGTCGTGATAAGAAAAAGAAAGAACGTGCAGAAAGAGAAAATAATCATAACAACTAGTAAGAAACTGATATTTTGTCAGTTTTTTCTTTTGCTTTTTATAAATTTCGTATATACTATAGGTAAGGATGGTGGCAAGATGAAAAAAATATCAATAATAGCATTACATCTGGGATATGGTGGAGTAGAAAAGTCCATTTCAACACTTGCTAATTTACTAGCGACAACACCTGATATTGAAATAGAAATAGCATCTGTTTATGAACTTTATGATAAGCCAGTATTTTCTCTAGATGATAATATAAAAGTAAATTATTTATTAGAAAAAGGAATTAAGAGTAATGAAAAAGAATGGAGAGAATCTCTTAAAAAAGTAAAACCAATTACATTTGTTAAAGAAAGTTTTAAAAGTCTTAAGATTCTTCATTTAAGACGTAAGGAAGTAATTAATTATATAAAAGAAACTGATGCTGATGTAATTATTTCTACTAGAGTATTATTTAATGGTTTAGTAGGCCTTTATGCTAAAGAAAATGTTCTAAAGATAGGTTGGGAACATAATCACTATCATAACGATATGAAATATGCTATGGATGTAGTAGCAAGTGCTAAGAAACTAGATTATTTTATTTTAGTATCAAAGGATTTGCAAAAGTTTTATCGTAAAGAATTATTAGAGTATAAAGTTAAGTGCGTCTATATACCTAATACATTAGAAAACATTCCAAAGACAAAGAGTCCTTTAACGGCAAAGAGAATAGTAAGTGTCGGAAGACTATCTAAAGAAAAGGGATACCTTTCTTTATTAGAGATATATAGTGAGGTTATAAAGAAACATTCTGATTGGGTACTTGATATAATAGGTGATGGTAAAGAAAAAGAAACTCTTGAAGCATATATTAAGAAACATAATTTAGAAGATAAAGTAACTCTTCATGGTTTTCAAGATAGTGAGTATATTAATAATATCATGCATAAATCATCAATCTATGTTATGACAAGTTATACAGAGTCTTTTGGAATAGTCTTACTAGAAGCGATGAGTAATGGTCTACCTTGTCTTGCTTTTGATAGTGCAGAAGGGGCAAAAGAGATAATAACATCTGGAAGAGATGGCTATTTAATAAGACATAGAAATCATAAAATGATGGTTAATAAGATAAATGATTTGATAAAAGATCCTGATAAAAGAAAAGAATTAGGTAGTGCTGGAAGACGTAAGATTAAAAATTATAGTAAAGATAAAGTGTTAGAACAATGGTTAAAAATAATTAATAAATAGAGGTATATATGAAGAAAAATGTAATGTTTATATCTAGTACAGGGGGACATTTAAGTGAACTTTTACAGCTTGCTAATCTATTTCCAAGATATAATTCATCTCTTATTACTGAGAATACTAAGTCTAATAGAAAGTTAAAGAAGAAATATAAGAGAATAAACTTTCTAATCTATGGTACAAAAGATCATTTCCTATCTTATCCTTTTAAGTTACTAGCTAACTGTTTTATTAGTCTTTACTATTATTTTAAATATCACCCAGATTATGTTATTACAACAGGTGCTCATACCGCAGGACCAATGTGTTCTATAGCAAGAATATTTGGCAGTAAAGTAATTTATATAGAAACATTTGCTAATATAAATACTAAGACAGTGACTGGTAGCTTGTTCTATAAATTTAAAATAGCTAATTTATTTATTGTACAGTGGCGTCCCATGTTAAAACTTTATAAGAATGCTACTTATGGGGGGTGGATTTACTAATGATTTTTGTAACATTAGGTACACAAGATAAGTCGTTTAAAAGATTGTTAAAAGCAGTAGAAAGAGAAAAGCTAAATGGTAATATTAAAGAAAAGGTAGTTGTTCAAGCTGGTTATACTAAGTATAAAAGTGAGGTTATGGAAATATTTGATACTATTCCTAAAGATGAATTTGAAGAGTATATGGCTAAAGCTTCATTAGTAATCACTCATGGTGGAGTAGGTAGCATCTTAACTGCTCTAGATAATAACAAAAAAGTAATAGCAGTCCCTCGTCTTGCTAGATATAAGGAACATACTAATGATCATCAAAAACAAATAGTAGATGAATTTGAAAAGAATGGTTATATTCTAGCTCTTAGGGATACTAGTAAATTAGGTGATGTGTTAAAAAGTGTTAAGAAATTTGCTCCTAAGAAATATGAATCTAATAAGAAAAACTTTCAAAAAATAATAACTGATTATATAGATGATACTAATCATATTAGTTGGTATAATAGAGATAAAAAAATAATTTTAATAGAGTTAATTAATTATTTAGTATTTGCTTTTCTTTTTAAATATAACTATCTATTAGGATTATTACTAGGATTTATTTTATCTATTATTTTATGTTTATTTCTTTATAATCATAAGAAGGAAAATATCAGTTATTTAGTAATAACTTTTCTAATAGAATGTATTTCTCTTTCTTTAGTAAAAGATAAGTTGTTTTTAAAGACAATTATTAATCCCTTAATAATAATAATTTATCATCTAATAGTGAGTGGTAGATGTGAGATGGGCTATTGAGATTAACTAATGATAGTTAGTCTTTTTTAGTACGGGAAAAATTAAAATATTAAAAAGTATTATCTATTTAATTGGTTAATTACTATATCCATGTTATTATCTTTAACAGGAACATTTATAGATGAGTGTCATCCTTCTTATATATTTTATAAGGAGGTGGTGATTGATGAAAACTAAGACTTTTATTTTAAAATTCCTTAGATTAATTTCATTAATATTACTGCTATCTACCTTATTGATACTGGCAGTAAAAAACTAAAATAAAGACACTCTTCATCAAGATAGAGTGTCAAAAAACCTCAATCGAAGGAGACATTCACATCCAAATAAATGTTCCTCTTTTTTATTTTATGCAAGTTTTCTTGCTACATACATATTATCACAATAATTACTTATTAACAAGTGATTTTACTACGGGAAAAGTTAAAATATTAATGAATTATTCTATAGTTGTAGTAATAAGTAAGTATCTATGATATAAAATAATTGAAAATTTTTTTGTTGGATGTCAATTTTGCAAATCTAAGTAAAAATATACCTTGAATTTACCAAATTGAGGGGGTCAATTTAATAAAACACCTAATTTGGAGGGGTGAATTTTGAAAATTGCCTGTTTGCAAAGTGACATACATATTTGGTATCCTTTCTTTACTTGTCCAGAAAGAAAGGAGGAATATGGCCAAGACAAAGAAATTTATAAAACCATTATATGATACTACTATAAAGTATTTAGTAAAAAGTACTG
>CAVLCG010000093.1:0-4709 GCA_963661445.1 bacterium
CCTCCTTATAAAATATATAAGAAGGATGACACTCATCTATAAATGTTCCTGTTAAAGATAATAACATAGATATAGTGATTAACCAATTAAATAGATAATACTTTTAAATATTTAAACTTTTCCCGTAGCAAAATCACTTGTTAATAAGTGAGCATTGTGATAATATGTATGTAGCAAGAAAACTTGCGTAAAATAAAAAAGAGGAACATTTATTTGGAAAGTGAATGTCTCCTTCAAAAAGTTTGGGATGACACTCTATCTTGATGAAGAGTGTCTTTATTTTAGTTTTTTACTGCTAATACCAATAAGGTAGATAGTAGTAATATTAATGAAATTAATCTAAGGAATTTTAAAATAAAAGTCTTAGTTTTCATCAATCACCACCTCCTTATAAAATATATAAGAAGGATGACACTCATCTATAAATGTTCCTGTTAATGATAATAGCATAGATATAGTAATTAACCAATTAAATAGATAATACTTTTTAATATTTTAGTATTTCCCGTTTGTCAGCCTAAATCACTTGTTAAATCATCAATTGTTTGATAAAATTTATATAGAAAATGTAGGTGTAAGGTATGTACTTAAAAGAAATAGTTGTAAATGGTTTTAAGTCATTTGCAGATAAAATAGATATAGTATTAAATGATGAAACAACATGTATTGTTGGACCCAATGGTAGCGGGAAGAGTAATATTGTAGATGCAGTTCGTTGGGTACTTGGAGAACAGTCAGTGAAAACTCTAAGAGGTGATGGAGCGATGAGCGATGTCATCTTTGTTGGTAGTGCTTCAAGAAAAATGAAAAATGTAGCATCTGTAGAATTAGTCTTTGATAATAATGATCACTACTTAACTATACCATATACAGAAGTATCAATTAAAAGACGGGTATTTAGAAGTGGTGAGAATGAATATTTTTTAAATAATCAAAAGTGTCGTTTAAAAGATATCTTAAACTTATTTCTAGATAGTGGTATTGGAAAAGAATCTTTTAATATAATTGGTCAGGGTGAAGTTCAAAAGATTTTAAGTGAAAGTAAAGATGAAAGACGTCTTATCTTTGAAGAAGCAGCTAGTATTTTAAAATATAAAAAAAGAAAAGAAGAAGCCTTAAGAAAACTAGACCGCACTCATGAAGCTTTAGATAGAGTGCAGGATATAATCAACGAGTTAGAATTACAAGTAACTCCCTTAAAAAGACAAAGTGAGGAAGCTAAGAAATATCTTGAATATAAAAAGAAACTAGAGTCCCTTGAAATAGCTTTGCTCGCTTATGATATATATCATTTAACCGAAGAAGAGAAATTAAAAACAGCTGAGAAGAAAAAACTAGATGAAGAAGTATTAGTCGCATTAAAAGAAGAAAATGTAAGAGATAGTAAAATATTAAAATATAAACAAGAAGAAGATGAACTACAAAAAGAAATAACCTTTGTTCAAAATGAACTACTTAAAACAGCTGAAGAGGTAGTAAGACAAGAAAGTAGCTTAGAATTATTTAAACTAGAACGGCGTAAGAAAGAAGAAGGTTCATCTGATGAAGAGTTAAGAATCTTGTTAACAGAACAATCTAAAGATAAGAAAGAATTATCATTACTTGATACAGAACTAGAAGAATTAAATGAATCACTTAAAACAAAAGAAGAAGGGCTAAGCACTAAAAAGAAAGAACTAGATTCCACTAAGATGGCTAAGAAAAACTATTTAAGTGAATATAGTAAAATAGATCAAGACCAGTTAAGTTATAAGCATAAGATAGATTTCCTAGTAAGCGAAGAAGAAAAAGGATCAAACCTACCAGAAGTAATTCGTTATCTTTTAAAAGAAGAGTCCTTAAAAGGTATTTATAATACGATTGGTAATGTAGTTACAACTGATGATATTTATGCTAAAGCTTTAGATATTGCTATTGCGGCTAGTAAAAACTTTGTCTTAGTAAAAGATGATATCTGTGCTAAAGAAGCGATTAGTAATATTAAGAATAAAAAGAAAGGAAGAGCAACTTTCTTCCCCTTGAACATTATTAAACCAAGATATATTTCGGTAGATATTAAAAATAGTCTAGAAAGAATAGATGGCTACTATGGAGTCTTAGCAGATAAAATTAAAACAGAAGACATGTACAAAGATGTAATTTATAATCAGTTTGGTCTAGTATTACTAGCTAAAGATATGGATAGTGCCTTAGTAATTGCTAAACAGACTATGAATAAATATAAAATAGTTACTCTAGATGGTGATGTAATTAATACTGGTGGTTCTATGAGTGGTGGAACTTTCTATAAAGGAAGAAGTTCTGTTATGATAAGACAAGAAATAGAATCTCTTAGAAGAACTTATCAAGCCCTTACTAACTCAAGACAAAAAGTGTTACTAGATATTAAAGAAAGTGAAGAAAAAATTACTACTATTGAAGATATCTATTATAAGTTAGATAAAGAGTTAGAAAATATTAAAATTACTATTACGGAAAAAGATAGAAGATATAAAGAATTAAAAGCTAACCTAGCAAGAAAAAATGAATCTATTAAAAGATTAGAAGCATCAACTGATAGTTTTGATCAAAAAGAAAAAGAACTTATTGAAGAGTTTTATAAAAAGAGTACTTATAAAGAAAAATTAGAAAAGAAGAAAATGTTCTTAGATGATAAGTTAAAAACATTAAAGAGTAATCTAGCTAGTTTTGAAGATGAAGATACTTATGAAGGTAGAATCTTAAAGAAGAAACAAGATGCTATTAAAAACTTAGAAATAGAATTATCAAGAATTGATGTTAAACTTAATAGCTATTTACAAACTTTATCAGAAGAATATACAATGACTTATGAAAAAGCAAGGAATGAATATCAATTAACAGAAGAGATAGAAGAGTCTAGAAAACTAGTTAATCAATATAAGATGATTATTAAAGATTTGGGTATGGTTAACTTACAAGCAATAGAAGAATATGATAGGGTTAAAACAAGATATGAGTTTTTACTACATCAAAAAGAAGATTTGGAAAAAGCTGAAGCTACTTTATTTGAGATAATGGATGAACTTGATCAAGTAATGAAAGATGAGTTTTTAAAGACTTTTAATGAGATTAAAGAAGAGTTTAAAGTAGTCTTTTCTAAGATGTTTCATGGTGGAAGTGCTGATTTAAAATTAACTAATCCAGATGACTTACTAACTACTGGTATTGAGATAGTAGCATCTCCTCCAGGTAAGAAATTATCAACTATTCAGTTGCTATCAGGTGGAGAGAAGACTTTAACAGCTATTAGTTTGTTATTTGCTATATTAAATATTAGAAAATTACCATTCTGTATATTTGATGAGGTGGAAGCAGCATTAGATGAAGCTAATGTTTCTCAGTTTGGTAAGTATTTAGAACACTACAAAAATAAGACTCAATTTTTAATAATAACTCATAAGAAGAAGACGATGGAGTATGCTGATACTTTATATGGTATTACAATGCAAGAGTCTGGAGTTTCTAAACTAGTTAGAGTAGAAATGGAAAATAAAGAGGAGATATTATAGGTGAAAAAATTAATTAATGGTCTAAAAAACTATTCTCCTCCAAAGATAATAGGAATTCTTCTTCTTCTAATTCCTATTATTTTTTCTTTAGTTAAAAATATAAATCTAAATAATGATACGTACTTTATTATTAAAAGTGGTAACTATATTTTAAAGAATGGTATTCTATATATTGAACCATTTACGATGCATCATAACTTTTCTTTTGTAATGCAACAGTGGTTATCAGCTATTATCTTTGCAGTTATTTATAATGTAGGTGGTAATCTAGGTATATCCATCTTTATAACTAGTTTATTTGTAGTAATTATCTATCTATTTTATAAATTATGCTCTTATGTAAGTGATAATAAATACTATTTATCCTTATTTTTAACCCTATTATTTTCTCTTATAATGTTACCACTTTTTATAACATCAAGACCACAAGTTATTTCCTTCGTAATCTATCTTTTATATTTTAATTTATTAGAACGATATGTAAAAACTAGTAAGACTAAATACTTAATACCACTCCCCATCTTATCACTATTAGAGATAAACTTGCATGGATCACTTTTCTTTATCTTGCCATGCTTCATCTTGCCTTATATAGTAGAAGGTATCCTAAAAGAATTTAGTTGTTTTACTAAAGATAAATATAAAGTAGGACCACTGTTAGTTACCTTCATACTTGTTTTATTAACAGGTTTTATTAATCCATATGGTACTGATATGTTAACTTATACTTATAAAGCCTTAGATAATCCTTACTTAAAATACTTTGTAACTGAGGTTAAACCACCATCTATTAAAGAAGCATCAGGACTAATTGTTTATCTAACTATCTTTGCTATTCTAATCTGTTATTATTTTTCTAAGAGAAAGATAAAAATTCGTTATTTTCTCTTATATCTAGGTACTACTATTTTAACAATTTTCTCTATTAGAAATTATTGTTACTTGTTAATTTCTGGACTATTTCCTTTAGCAGATTACTATAAAGATAAGGCGAGAAATTATAAGAAAATTAATCTTACTAAAGTAGATAAACTCCTAATTATTATCATAACTTGTTCCTATTTAGTAATTATTTGTAATATAGTAGTAATAAAACCAGATAGCCATCCACTAGAAAAAGTAGTTAACTATCTTGATAGTCATACTACTAAAGATGTTTTACTATATAATGATTTTAAT
>CAVLCG010000094.1:0-4707 GCA_963661445.1 bacterium
TATTAGGTTGGTTAATCTCCAACTATACAATTACGACCGAACCGTCGCACCATAATTTTACCCCCTAATCTCAATTGGTGCCTATATTATACCACCAATTACTTAAAATAGCAAGAGTTTTAGCTTAAATCCGATTGCTATAATCCCTCCATATTTGTGGCTAGATTATACCACATTTCATCAAAAAAGTCAAGGTAGACAAAAATTTATTTCTATAGTATAATTTATGTCGGTTAGTTCTTTCTTATTATTAACTTCAAAAGAAAGGAGAAAAAATGAATAAGTCAGATGAAACAAAGGTTATTGTTCTAGGTGGCTTAGGTGAAGTTGGACGCAATATGTACTGCGTTATGCATAAAGATGAAATTATTATTTTAGATGCTGGTGTTTCTTTTGCAGGAGATTTATTAGGAATAGATTATGTATTACCAGACTATTCTTTTTTGAAACAAAACGAAGATAAAATTAAGGCTTTATTTATTACTCATGGTCATGAAGATCATATTGGGGCTATACCATTCTTATTACAAATGGTAAATATACCTGCTATTTATGCACCAAATCAAGCAAAAGAATTAATAGATATGAAATTAAAAGATCGTAACATTCGTTATGATAATCTTTATGTTTATAATGATCAAACAATTGTTAAATTTAAATACTTTGAAATAGTTTTTATTAGAACAACCCACTCAATACCAGATTCACATGGTATAGTGGTAAAAACTCCTAATGGAACTATTGTAACAACCGGCGATTTTAAATTTGATCTTACACCTATCGGTCCTATGGCTGATCTTTATAAGATGGCTACTATTGGTCATCAAGGGGTTGATTTATTGATAAGTGATTCTACTAATGCTTTAAACGAAGGAATGAGTATTAGTGAATCAAGAGTTGATGACACTTTAACTGATATATTTGATAAGTATAAGTATAATAGAATAATTATTGCTACTTTCGCTTCCAATATATATAGGTTAAAACATATCTTTGAATCTTGTTATAAACATAATCGAAAAATTTGTGTATTTGGAAGATCTATGGAAAATAATATTGATATTTCTATAAAAGGTGGATATATTGATCACAAAGAATTACTAATTCGTGCAGATGAAGCTAATAATTTAAAACCAGGAGAAGTAACCATTCTTTGTACCGGATCTCAAGGAGAACCACTAGCTGCTCTATCAAGAATAGCAGATGGAACTCATAAACAAATTAAATTAAGACCAGATGATATTGTTATCTTCTCAAGTAGTGCAATTCCGGGAAATGCCTTAAGTATTTCTAAAACAATTAACAAATTATATCTAAAAGGTGTTAAAGTATTTACAAATATGACTATCAATAGTCTTCATACATCAGGTCATGCTAATCAAGAGGAATTAAAACTAATGATTAGATTATTAAACCCTAAGTATTTAATGCCATTCCATGGTGATTACCGTATGCTTAAAAGACATGCCGAACTTGGAGTAGACTGTGGTATTCCAAAAGAAAATACTTTTATCTTAAAAAATGGAGATAGTCTTATTCTAAATAAACATAAGATTACCAAAGGAGAAAGTTATCCTAATACTCCTATTTATGTAGATGGAGCAAGGGTTGGAGAAGTTGGAAGTGCTGTTATTCATGATCGTAAGATAATGGCTAATGATGGTATTTTAGTAGTAATTGTCAATATTGATTTTCAGGCTAAAAAGCTATTAATTAAACCAAATATTACAACAAGAGGATTTGTTCTTGTTAATGAAAATGAAGAACTTCTAAGAAAGATTGAAAATATGGCTGGTAATTTAATCACCAAGAAGTTAAATGATTCTCATGTAAGCTTCAGTGATTTAAAAACAACTATTAGTCAAGATTTATCTAGCTATGTATATGAGCTTACTGGAAGAAGACCACTTCTACTACCTATAATTTTAGATGTAAAAAAAGAAGTCAAGGAAAAAATTTAATTCCTTGACTTTTATTTTGCTTCTTCTAAAGCTCTTGTCTCACGAACAACTGCTATTTTAATAGTACCTGGATATTTTAGAGTTGTTTCAATCTTTTCTTTTATTTCTCTAGCAATACGATGAGCTTGTAAGTCATCAACTTTTTCAGGCTCAACTATTACTCTTAATTCACGTCCTGCTTGCATAGCATAAGATTTAGAAACACCTTCTATATCAGAAGCTACTGCTTCTAGTTCTGTTAATCTTCTTATATAATTTTCTAATGAGTCATTTCTAGCTCCTGGACGAGATGCTGATAAAGCATCGGCTATCGCTACTAAATTAGCTATAACACTAGTCGAATCAGTATCTCCATGATGAGAAGCAATAGCATTAATAACTACATCTCCTTCACCATATTTCTTAGCAAGATCAACACCAATACTTACATGACTTCCTTCAATTTCATGGTCAACTGCTTTTCCTATATCATGCAAAAGTCCTGCTCTTTTAGCAAGATTAACATCTTCACCAATCTCAGCTGCCATAAGACCTGAAAGTTCAGCTACTTCTAAGGAATGGCTTAAAGCATTTTGACCATAACTAGTTCTAAAATGAAGTTTTCCTACTAATTCAATTAATTCAGGATTCATTTTAGTTATGCCAAGTTCAAACAAAGCACCATTTCCATAGTCCATTATTTGTTCTTTCATTTCTTTAGCTACCTTGTCATATACTTCTTCTATTCTAGTAGGATGAATTCTTCCATCTTTTATTAAAGTCTCTAACATAATTCTAGCTATTTCTCTACGTAACGGATCAAAGCTTGATAATACTACTGCTTCTGGAGTATCATCGATAATTAAATCCACTCCTGTTACTGCTTCAATTGTTCTAATATTTCTACCTTCTCGACCAATTAGTCTTCCTTTCATATCTTCATTAGGTAATGATACAACAGTAACCGTTTGGTCACTTGCAATATCAGCAGCATATCTCTGCATTGAAGTAACTATTAACTCTTTTGCTTTCTTCTCAGCCGTAATTTTAGCTTCCATTTCTTTTTCATTTATATAGACAGTAACTTCTCTTGCCATAGATTCTTTTACTTTTTGCATTACTACTTCTTTAGCTTTTTCCTTACTAAATCCAGATATTTTCTCTAATAAATCTAATTGTTCTTTTTTTAAGTTCTCCACTTCAGCTTGTTCCTGTTGAATTTCTCTTTGTCTTTGGGTTAGTTTTTCTTCTCTCTCATCTAAAGTAGCTTCTCTTTTTTGACAAATCTCATCCCTTTTGTCCATGCTACTTTCACGTTTTTCTAAACGTAATTCATTATCTTTTAATTCTTGTTTCTTCTCTTTTATTTCTTTATCAACTTCTTGTTTCAATTGATAATTTTTCTCTTTTGCTTCCATTATAGAATCACGTTTTAACTGATCAGCTTTTTTATTAGCTTCATCTAACATCTCTTCTATTTTCTTTGATGCATTATTTTCTCTTAATGTATTAATTAACATGGTTAACCCAAAACCAATTACTAGTCCAACTAACAATAGTAAAGTGGAGAGTATAAGTTGATTCATTTTTACCTCCACTAAGATTTATAATTTTTTCTTATAATCTAATTCTATTGTACGTTGCAATAAAATGAATGTCAAGAAAAGAAAATGTATTTATAATGAGTAAATACTATTTCTTTTCCTTTTTTTCTTTATTCTTATTTAGGTTTATTCCATAAAAGTCTCTTACTTTAGCTTCTATTTCTTCTTTTAACTCTTTATTAGCTCTAAGAAGTAATTTAACATTTTCTTTACCCTGACCTAGCTTCTCTCCTTGATAAGAAAACCAAGCTCCTGCTTTATCTATAATACCTGCTTCTACCCCAAGGTCTACTAATTCTCCTTCTTTAGACACTCCTTCACCATACATTATTTCTACAGTAGCAGATTTAAATGGTGGAGCTACTTTATTTTTAACTACCTTAACAGTAGTTCTATTTCCTACTATCTTATCGCCTATTTTAATTTGTTCATTACGTCTAATATCCAGTCTTATACTAGAGTAAAATTTTAAGGCACGACCACCTGGAGTAGTTTCAGGATTACCAAACATAACTCCTACTTTTTCTCTTAATTGATTAATAAAGATAGCTATAGTATTAGTCTTATTAATAGTACCTGATAATTTTCTTAAAGCTTGACTCATTAGTCTTGCTTGTAAACCAACATGTGAGTCTCCCATTTCTCCATCTATTTCTGCTTGTGGTACTAAAGCCGCTACTGAATCTATTACAATAATACTAATAGCTTCACTTCTAACTAAGGCTTCACATATTTCTAAAGCTTGTTCACCGGTATCTGGTTGTGATAATAATAATTCGTTAGTATTAACACCAAGTCTTCTAGCATAATCAGGATCAAGAGCATGTTCTGCATCAATAAAAGCTGCTCTTCCTCCAGTCTTTTGTACTTCAGCAATAGCTTGCAAAGCAAATGTTGTCTTTCCACTAGACTCTGGTCCATATATTTCAATTATTCTTCCTTTAGGATATCCACCTACTCCTAATGCTATATCAAGTGATAAACATCCACTAGATACCACATCAATTTTCATATGTGAATCCTCTCCAAGACACATAATAGAGCCTTTTCCAAACTGTTTTTCAATATCAGCTAAAATCTGGTCTAAATCTTTATTATCTTTTTTTATTGTTTTGCTGTCGAGTAAACGATTTTCATTTTCTTTCATATATATCCTCTTCTTT
>CAVLCG010000095.1:0-4586 GCA_963661445.1 bacterium
TAAGTTGGTTCTTAGCACTATCTAGGGTTGCTGGTTCACCTGGTCTTAATTTTTCATAAATTTCAATTAAAGCTTCATCAGTATTCTTAGTACTATCTTTTTCTAAAGTATTTTTGATGTATTGGTTATCACCAAATAGTTCTAAAATATCTTCATCGTTAGAAAGTCCTAATGCTCTTAAGAATGTTGTAATTGGAACTTTTCTTGTACGGTCAATTCTAACATATAGAATATCTCTTGCATCTAGTTCGTATTCTAACCAAGTACCACGGTTTGGAATTACTTCTGATGAGATAATACGACGGCCATTTTTATCGATTTCTTTCTTATAATAGATAGATGGACTACGTACTAATTGTGAAACGATAACTCTTTCAGCTCCGTTAATGATAAATGTTCCAGCATCAGTCATCATTGGAATGTCGCCTAAGAATATTTCTTGTTCCTTAACTTCTCCCGTTTCATGGATAAAAACTCTTGCTCCTACTTTTAGTGGTGCTGCATAGTTTACCATACGTTCTTTAGATTCTTTAATAGAATATCTTGGTTCATCAAAATAATAATCACCAAATTCTAAAGAAATATTACCAGTAAAGCTCTCTACTGGGAATAGTTCTTCAAAAGTCTCTTTAATTCCTTCATCTAAGAACCATTGGTAGGATTTTTTTTGTATTTCTAATAAATCTGTCAACTCTAAGGTGTTCTTAATTTTCGAGAACGTTCTTCGTTCTGCATGGTCACCAAATTTTTTTGTTTTGTATGCCATTTTCTATTCACCCCAACCTTTAAAATATTTTTAAATGCTTTATTTTTGTAAGTCTACTTACAGGTAGCCTTCATGATATAAAATCCTTTATCTTTTGCTAGTATTTCTACTATGTAGCCTTGGGATTCTAAATCCTTGATTGCACTTTTGGCTCCTTGATTTTTTCTAATAACAAACCACAATGAACATCCTGGCAAGAGATGTTTCATCGCATCAAATAGTATTTTATTTACTACTTTTTTCCCAGCCCTTATGGGAGGATTTGTTACTATTAAATCATATTTTTTATCAACGCTATCTAAAGCGTCACTATAAAAGGCAAATGCATCCACCTTATTGTTTTTTATGTTTTTGGTTGCTAGATGTAAGCAACGATTATTTACATCAACCATATCAACGTGGCTGTGTAATAGTTTGGATAGTGATATGCCAATAAAGCCATAACCACATCCGACATCTAATATATTTAAATTATCATTGTTAGTATTTTTTAATATGGAATTTACTAGTACGATACTTCCATAATCAATTTCGTCTTTCGAAAAAACACCATTATCACTGAGGAATGAAAAAGGAACACCTTTTACTTCGTATTTAATAGTGCGTAGCTCGCTTCTTAAATTTTCATTATTAGTAAAATAGTGTTCCAAAAAATCACCCGTGTCTTTCTTTAAGGCAAATATATCTAAATTATAATATAAAGATTTTGTAAATGCAAGAGTTTTTTTCGCAATTTTGGGTATTTTTTTAGTTTGGGTCTGCTTTTTTAATACTCTCCTCTTTTTGATATAAAAGAAATAATACTCAAAAATAATTTATGGCACAATTTTATGGCACAAAATTAATGAAAAAAGAGGGTCAATTAAGACTCTCTTAGCATTCTAATTGGTAGCGACGGGGAGATTCGAACTCTCGACCTGCCGGGTATGAACCGGATGCTCTAGCCAGCTGAGCTACATCGCCATGTTTATAATGCCTCTACTCTTTCTTCGAAGCAATATAAATATATCATACTTTATTTGGTTTGACAACCACTTTTTTAATTTAATTTTCGTTTAGCACTTTTTTCGTCTAGAATATAGTTAGAAATTTCTGGTAATCTTTCATTACTTATATAGCAATGTTCTAATAAGTAGTCTAATGTTTCGGCTTGAGTTTTATCGGTATCATAATAGCCTTCCATAACATTAATGTTTTCTAGTTTGTAATTAGGTCCTAAATCATAAGTTGCATCAATCCAAGCACCGGCAGTATAATCAATATTACCGAAACTGATATTTAATTTATTACAGAATAGAAATGGATTACCCATTAGTTTAATACTTAGACTAGAATTTATGCCATTACCACGACAGAAGATTAGTTTATCAAAGAAGTGTTCACATGTTTTTAAGAATACTTCATGTTTTTTAGCTAAATCATAGTATCCTCTTAAGACATATGTAGAAACATCATCAACATTTTTATTATAAGATAGGTCTTGATTAAAGAGATAAGCTTCAATATTACCTTCTTTTTCTTTAATAATAAAATGTTTATATTCGTCGTTATCAGTAATACCTTTTACATTATATAAAGCCATAAATAAAGTGTTTTCTTCAAAAGAAATAAAGTTTTCATAAAAAGCATAGTTAAGCTTTGGCATTGTAGCATAATCAGCCATGAAGTCAAGATATAACTTATTAAAAGTATCCATAACCTCTTTTAAAGATACACAGTTAGTATAATCTAGAACGATATTTTCTTCCTTATTAAATTCGTTTGTGTTTTTAATAGTATTTGTAGCATAAGTATTAAATGTTTGAATAAAATTTTGCATAATATCTCCCCCTTTGGTCTTAAGGTAGTGTGAATAGTTTCATGCACTACCACTTGTTTTTTCTTTATTTCTCAATGATTTTTCTATATTTTGTTATACCCCTCTTATTTTAGGTATTTTTTTATAGAAATTTCATTTTATATCTATCAAAAAATGACATATTCCTCTATAATTATTTTAGAACACTTAATTATAGAAACGAGGTATATGTCATGTCTAAAATAATATCACTTTTTATTAAATTTTTAAATAGAATTAATAAAATTATTTGGAAATTTAGTTACAGTTCAAACTAGATGACTACAAAAACAGGTAGAATGTAAAAATTCTATCTGTTTTTATACTAATTTAGGATTATTAGTAAAAATTGATTGAAGAGCTTCATACACATTAATACCGTTTTTATTGTATGTTGATAAGCAACTTTTTATAACTGCATATATATTTGCACCCTCAATACTTCTAAATTTACCAATTTTTTGTTTTATTTTAATGCCCCTTAGATCAGATTCGGCTCGATTATTTGAAAATGGAACAAAGAATTTCTTTAGAAACAAAAGATGATTTCTACAGTATTTAATTAATCTATTAATTAAATTAATTTCTTCCTTTTTATAGGAGTTAGTAGATAAATCTTTTTTTCTTTCCTCTTTAGCTCTTTCTAATATTTTTAAGTATTTAGTTTTTAAGTTTTCATATTGAACATCTTCTAAACCTTGTTTACCTTTTTCTATATATTCTTCCTTTATGTTTTTCATGTTTAAAAGTAAATCATGTAATTCTTTTGCCCAAGTATGATTAGTAAACTCTGTGACTGCATTTAAATATCTTAAAACATGAACATTACATTCTGCATTATCTGTTCCATAATTATAGTACATTTTATAATGGTCATGTATTATAATTCCTTTGTATCCTTTTAAAAAACCAAATTCATCTATATCTTCCTGACTTCTATGTTTAGTAACATATTGAAGTGTATGTTTACCATCTGAAATATTATGCAAATAATATTGCTCACCATTTATTTTAATTGGGCTTTCATCTACATGTAATACTAATGCATTCATTAATTCTTCTTTTATATAATTATATTCTGTATTTAATAATAAATTATATATTTCCTTATTCCATGAATAAAAAGAACCCTTTGATGTTAAAAGATTATTACTAGTAGTATCATAAATAAATTTTTGTATTCCATCTAGTGACATATATTTTTGCCCTAATATACAATTCAATATTTTTATATTATTTCCATAAGTTACAGGGTATTTATTAATGTTTTTCTTTGTATCTGGATAAATAATATGTTTAGTTACTATTCTTTTGATTTTAATATCATATTCATATTTTATAATAGGCGTTAAATTTTTATTTTTATCTGTTTTATTTTCTTCAATAGTAATGATTTCATCTATTTCATTGTTTTTAATCATTTCTTCAATTTTATCATTTGTTAGAGTTTTACCATCGTGCTTAGGTTGACCACCTTGTTTTTTAGTTGATTTATTTCTATTATTAGTAATTACTTTTTTAAAACCGTTAGTGCTTGATGGTTTAGATGAATTAGAACTGTTTTTATTATTGTTATTTTTAAGTCTTTCTATTTCTAATAATAATTCTTGAATTTTTTTATTTGCTTTGTCCAAATTTTTAGTAAGTTCTTTATTGTTTTCATTTAATTCTGAAATTGTTAATGACATATTAAAAATAGTATTATTTGCTTTATCTAATTTTTGGTTTAGTTCTTCAAATTGTTTGTAAAAATCATTTATATATCCTTTTGATGTCATTAACAGTTCCTCCATATTTAATATTATACATAAATTATATATGAAATTTGTACTTATATAAAGTCTGTTAATTTAATATTATTTGTTGTAAAATTAAAAATAAAAAAGACTAAAAAGTATTTTTATTTACTTCCTAGTCTGAACTGTAACGATAGAAATGTAAATATTATTAATACGACTTGAAATTTCTGCAAAATTATAAGAT
>CAVLCG010000096.1:0-4414 GCA_963661445.1 bacterium
ATTTTAATGTTATAGATAATAATGTTATATCCAAACGGGAAATAACTGATATTTTATCTAGTATAAGTGTAGATAAAAATGACGAATTCTATATAAATGCAGATAACTATGAATACGACTTTTTAGTAGGTTATCCATCATCAAAATATCAAAGTAAATATATTGGAATAACTAAAAGACAAGAAGAACATCAAAGACAAATTAGTTTAAAAGAAGAAGAAATATTGGAAAAAGAAAAAATATTAAATAATTATCAAAATATATTATTATCAATAAATGATAAATTAGATGATATTAAAAAAGTAGCAACTATGTTTCCAAATAGTAAAAACTTAGAAGAGATAAATACAGCTATAACAAAAATAACAACCTCTATAGACTTAATATTTGAAAGAAGTAAAAAACTAACTGAAGAAGCTAATAGAATAAATAATGAAATTAAAGTTAAAATAGAAGAAATAAATAAAATCAAAGAAAATATTAGTGTTCCTTTAAACTTAGCAAGTTATAAAAAGGCTTTAGCTCTAACTGATGAATTAACTAAAAACGTGGTTGCATTAAAAAATAATATTGAAACACAAAACTCTTATAATGAACAAAAATTAAGTAAAGAAATATCGTTAGAAAATGCAAGAGAAGAAATAGAATATCAAAATGGTGAATTGTCAGATAAAACTAAAGTATTAGGAGAATTATCAAGTAAAAAGAAAGCTATAGATGAAATATTAGAAAATCCTGATTATAAAAAACAAATAGAAGAGATAAAAAGATTAACTGAAAGAGCAAAAAAGATACCTGATGAAAATAACACATTAAGAGAAGAAAAAGGAAAATTGGAAAACAGCTTAGAAAACTTAAATGCTTCACTAGATACAAATAAAAATAATTTAGCGAAAGAAAAGTTAAAGCTAGAGTTAAAAAATAATATTTTAGAAAAAGAATACAGTTTAAATTATGTTTATAAGGACGAAAAGTTAAATATAGATAAAATTATGCTAGATTTAAAAAGTAGAGAGAATAGTGATATTAAAAGAGCCTTTGAAAACTACTTTATAGCCTTCAACAATTATAAACAAAATCTACTAGATTACCGGTTAACTAGTAAAGAAATATTTACTAATAATGAAGAATTAAAGAATGAATATAGAGAAAAAGGTCTAGAAGAAACTGAAATTGATGAAATACTAGCATTTATGACAAGACAGGATTTAGAAACAACTTATCAAGGTAAAAAGTTAAATATCTATGAATTAACAGATTGCTTAAAAGAGGCAATAAAAGAAAGTGAAAATTATATAAGTACTCAAGAAAGACATTTATTTGAAGATATTTTATTAAAAACAGTAGGTAATAAAATAAGAGATAAGATAGAGTCATCTAAAGAATGGGTAAAGAAAATAAATACAATAATGAAAGAAACTCAAATAGATAGTAATTTATCTTTTGAACTAGAATGGAGAAGTAAAACTGCCTTTACAGAAGATGAACTAGATACAAAAGAATTAGTTAGATTATTTAAAATAGATGCTGGACAGTTGAATCCAAAAGATAGTGAAAAATTAATCACTCATTTCCGTAGCCAGATTAAGAAAGAATTAGAATTTAATGAAAAGATAAATGATAGTTATTCAAATATAATATTTAAAGTACTAGATTATAGAAACTGGTTTGAATTTAAATTGTACTATAGAAGAAAATCTGGTGAAAAGAAAGAATTAACTAATAAAGTCTTCTCAATACTAAGTGGTGGAGAAAGAGCTAAAAGTATGTATGTTCCATTATTTGCCGCTGTTTATGCTAAACTACTAAATGCTAAAAAATTATCATTAAGATTAATAGCTCTTGATGAAGCTTTTGCAGGTGTAGACAACAGTAATATTAGAGAAATGTTTGATATTTTGTCACAGTTAAATCTTGATTATATTTTAACCTCTCAATCATTGTGGGGTGATTATGATACAGTAAAAGATTTATCAATATGTGAACTTATAAAAGATGAAATACATAAAGCTGTAGCAGTTCGTCATTATCGTTGGAATGGACATTCTAAAGAGATACTAGAAAAAAGTGATGTATATGAATAATGTGAATAAAGAATTAGCAAATTACCTAAAGTCAAAAAAGGGGTTAACAAGATTAATGCACAAACTAAAAGAAAAGTATATATCACTTTCTAGACCTAGTGGTACTGTCATTCTTAATAATCTAACAGAAATAGAAAGTATAGATATAAGTAATTTACTAGGTAAAAGAATTTATAAAGAAGATAATTTAAAAACATCATTTAGAGAAATAACTAAAAAAATAAATGAAGGTAGATATAGTGACTTTACTTGGCAAGAATTATTAAACGATTATTTTAATGAAAATATAATAACTAAAGAAGAAGAGATATTGACTAAAAAGCAAGAAGAAATAGAATTTTATAACAATATATATGAAAAAAATAAAGATAGAAAATATATAGAAATTATAAAAGAGATAATGGTAAATGATGAAATAATTAGTAAGATAATTAAGCAAAAATATCATAAGAATAAGATTAGTCTACAAGAAGAAATTAATAATATACTATTATTATTAGATAATATTCCGGAGTGTCCTACTTCTTTAGCAGTTTATGCATCACTAACAGGTAATCCTCATTATTTAGATTTAAACAAAAATACAAGTACCTTATTTCTTAAAATATTATCAAGAATAAAAAAAGTAGAATATGAAGAAAAACTAGAGTCAAAAATAAATATATTATCAGAGATAAATGTTTATACTGATCCTATATCCAACTTTGTAATAACTTACAAGTTAATAGGAAATAACTTATTAAATGAGCTAGCTAAAAATAATGAGGTAGTTAACTTAAATTTATTAAATATAAATAACCTAAGTAAGGTAGATACAAATAATAAAATAGTATATGTCTTTGAAAATCCATCTTTATTAACATCATTAATGGATTTAAATGTTCCAATAATAATCACATCCGGAATTCCTAATATATCCTTATATACTTTATTAAGAAAATTAGAAGAAAGTAATACAAAGATATATTATAATGGTGATTTTGATCCAGAAGGATTACTAATAGCAGAAAAGTTAAAACTAAGATTTTCTAATATAGAATTATTTTGTTATAGTGATATAGATTATAATAATGCTAAATCAAAAGAAAAAATCTCTAACAGTAGGCTAAAAAAATTAGATAATATTAATTCAAGGGAATTACAAGAAATAAAAAAGATAATACTAGAAAATAAAGTATCAGCGTATCAAGAACAAAATCTGGATAGAATTAGAAAATATATTGAAGAAAAAAATCTAAACTATTAATGAATAGGGGGTAAATATGAACAATATTATAAGAAAAATGAATAAAAATGATTGTTTTGCTGTGGCAAAAATAGTAACAATAGCATGGAATGAAACTTATAGAGGTATAGTAAATGATGAGTTTTTAGACAATTTATATCTAAATGAACAAGAAAGAGCAACTAATTCCTATAAAGAATTTGACAAGAATACTAATCATCAATACGTTATTGAAATCAATAATGAAATAGTAGGGTTTATTAACATAGATGCATCTGATGAGGTAGAGTATAATGATTGTGGTGAGCTATATGCTTTATACCTGATAAATAATTATAAAGGTTATGGGTATGGAAGAAAACTATTTGATATGGCTATTAAGGAATTAAAGAGTATGGGATTTACTAAAATGATAGTAGGTTGTTTAGCAGATAACCCTACAAATGACTTTTATAAACATATGGGTGAAAAACTAATAAAGCAAAGAGTATTTGAAAAACTACAATTGCCTGAAAATGTATATTTGTTTGAAAAAATATAATTATAAAAACGATACATAACTTATGAAATGTGTATCGGTTTTGCTTTTTTTCTAAGATAAAATATAAAAATCACTTGTGATAAAATAGAAATTATTATATAATTAATATGCCATTTATACATATAAATGGTTCTTTTAGAGTATATTAGTGTATTGAGTGTAAAAAAAATTTTATATAGATTTATAGATTGGGGGAATAGAATGGAACAAGAAATTTTAGAAAATTTAAGATTAGATATAGAAGATGTAAAAGAAATAGTTAGAACAAACTTTGAAGAAATGCAAGAATTAGAAAAGAATCCTAAGGTTAAGAGATATATTCATTTATTACATTTAAAAGAAGAATTAGAAAATGGTTTGAACTTAAATAGTGATAAAGAAATTGCAATTCATGAACTTGGAAAATATACTCAAGGTGTTATACAAGAAACTAATGATATTTGGTTTTTGATTGGTAAATATACTTTAGAAGAATACTTAGATACTTTTGGTACTACTCCTGGTGTAAAAGATAACTTCTTATTATACGTTAATCTAGAAAATGAAAAGATGCATAACTGTATT
>CAVLCG010000097.1:0-4345 GCA_963661445.1 bacterium
GTAGAACTGGGGAAAAGGTGGAGGAATACAGAACCAAAGCCTTACCTATAGTTATAAGTATGAAAGTATTAATTGTTGAAGATGAATACAATTTAGCAGATGTGATTAAAGAAAGATTAGAAAAAGAAAAATTAACTGTTGATATAATAGAAGATGGTGAAGAAGGATACTATTATGCTTCAAATGGTACATATGACTTAATAATATTAGATGTGATGCTTCCTAATATGTCTGGTTTTGAGATACTTAATAAACTAAGAAATGATAATATAAGTAGTAAAATAATAATGTTAACAGCAAGATCTACTATTGAAGATAAATTAAATGGATTAGAAAATGGGGCAGATGATTATCTAACTAAACCATTTCATATGGATGAGTTAGTAGCAAGAGTTAATATTCAACTAAAAAGAAATAGTAATAAAAATAATCTATCATTTGGAGACTTAGTACTTAATACTACTAACTTGAAAGTAACTTGTACTAAGACTAATGAAGTAGTAGAGCTGATAAAGAAAGAATTTCAATTATTAGAGTACTTTATTAATAATCCTAATCAGGTACTATCTAAGGAGCAAATATATGATAGAGTATGGGGAGTAGAAAATGAAATAGAATCTAATAATTTAGAAGCTTATTTATCATTTATTAGAAAAAAACTAAGAGCAATAGAATCTAATGTAGTTATTAAATCAGTAAGAGGAATGGGGTATAAGATAGAATATGGAAATAAAGAAATTAAGTAAAAAGATATTTTATACACTTGTTCTAATATTAACTATTTCTATATTAACGGTAGTAAGTATCTTTAATATTCAAAACTATTTGGAACAGAAGAAATCTATTAATAATAGTTTAAATGTTTCTCTTAATAAAAGAGATAGGAAAATACCACCATCTAAAATAGATAATCGAAATGATACTGATAATATAGAAAATAGAAATATTAAATTTATGGACTCAGTAATATATACGGTGCTTTTAGATGATAATGATAATATCCTAGATGTAATTAATCATTCTAATAATGAAGTATCTAACGAAAAGATAAGTGAACTAGCTAGAAAAATACTTAAAGATAAAAATATTAAAACTAGACATATTGGGTGTTTATATCTAAGTGATTATTCATATTCCTACTTAAAAGGAGATACATTAGTAATACTTGATAATAGTAAGATTAAAAAGTCTTTGTTGTTATCTTTGGAAATATCTATCTTAATATTTAGTATCTTAGAATTATTAATTATTATAGGTAGTAAATATTTAACTATCCGGTTGATTAAGCCGGTGAAAGAAAGCTTTGATAAACAAAAACAATTTATTGCTGATGCCTCCCATGAACTTAAGACACCTTTATCAGTTATCGTAGCTAGTAGTGAAGCGATAGATATTGATGAGAAGAATAGTAAATGGTTAAAGAATATTGAGTATGAAACTAATAGAATGAATCTTCTTATTAGTAAATTACTTAGTCTTGCTAAGAGTGAACAGATGGAGACAGTTACACTAGTTAATAATAACTTATCTAAAATAGTAGAATTGTCTTTATTGACCTTTGAAGGAAGAGCATATGAAAAAGATATTAAACTTAATTATGATATAGAAGATAATATTTTTATGTTAATGGATGAAGATAGTATCAAAGAATTAGTAGAAATACTACTTGATAATGCTATTAAACATTCTAAGAAAAAGGGAACAATTAATATTTCTCTAAAAAGAGATGGTCAAATAACTTTATTAGTACAAAATGAAGGGGAAGCTATTCCTAAGGGGGAAGAAGAAAAAATATTTGAAAGATTTTATCGTGTTGATAAGTCTAGAAATAGAAAAGATAATAGATATGGTTTAGGATTAGCTATTGCTAAAAATATTGTTTTATTACATAAAGGTAAGATAAAAGCATCGTCAGGTGAAGGAATTACAACTTTTCAAGTAACATTTAAGAAATAATTTATTGACTTTGGTATATTAGTTACTTAGTCAGTGAGATTATGTCTTATACAAACGATGTTATGATTGGGTTAAGCAATGTTTTAAGAGACACTAAATGATTAAAAGAAGATGAACTTAAGATGATAGCTGAAAACAAAGCGAAAGTATTTAAAAAAATAATGATAAAGAGTAGTATTGATAAACATGACTACTCCTTATTTTTTTCATCTTTAATTAAATTGTATAGCTCTGTAAGAAATGGACTTCTTTCTTTAACATCTTTATTAGTAAGTAGATAAACGTGATTTTTGGTTCTAGTAAGTGCTACATAGAATACTCTTCTTTCTTCAGCATAAGTAAAGTTTTCTTTATTAGCTCTAGATATAAATAAATTAGTTAACCAGAAATTATGTCTAGATGTTATTGGAAAATCTCTATCAAGACCAATTATGATAACCTCATCGAAAGTTAATCCCTTGGATTTATGAATACTCATGGCATCTATGTTAATATCTTCATACCCTAGAAAAGTAACTTTAGTACCAATACTATCTATAAGGGATTTATCATTGAAGAGATTATCTATTTGTCTATTCTTTCTTGCAAGTATTAAAATACTATAGTCCGGGTTTACCCTATAAATATCAAGAATTAACTTTTTTAATGTTTCTATTTCATCATCAAATAATTTGAAAACGATTGGCTTTTCAATACTTTTGTCAGATATTAATTTTTTTCTTATTTGAGTGGGATTTTTCATAATGAACTTTCCACTATAGTCTATCAACTCTTTACTATTACGATAAGTCTTAGAAATATAAAGTATTTTAGCATCAGTAAAGTATTTTTGAAAATTATATATATAAGAAATATTAGAACCACTAAAAGCATAAATAGATTGCCAGTCATCACCGACAGCTACAATTTTAGAGTGATTTTTTCTAATGATATTATTAACTAAAGTGTATCTATCCTGGGATATATCTTGATACTCATCAATAACTAAATATTTAAAATCTAAATTATCATCATTAGCATTATCTATATATTTATTAGCATAATAAATCATATCAGGGAAATCAAATTTATATTCATTAGGATTACCAAATAGTTCGTTTTGATAATATTTATAGAAATCAGTTATATACTTGTATTGTTTAATAGCTATATTTTTTTCTGTAAAACTTAAAGAGTTTAAATAATCATTCACCATTTCGTTTATACTATTTCGATTAACAGAAGACTTGATTTTATCAATACAATTATAATAAAGATTTCTTAAAGAATATATTTGACTTAGAGTATATCTATCTAACATCTTGTTAATAACTTCTTCATTAGTTAATCTATTAATTTCAAAACCATAACTAAGTAACTGACTTTTTAAACTTTTAATAATATCTTCTTTTTTAGTACCAGTTATAGCGATAAGCTTATTCTTGTGTTTTTCATGATATGATAATTTCTCTTTCATATTTTTTTTATATCGATTAAGTTCATTGTCACTAGAACCAGCCAGCCCAAAATACTCAATATAAATGTTTTCACCGTTTAGACTTAACGTAAAATCAGGATGATAAGGTGTATGATTGTTTAATAATTCTTCATAAATCTTTTCATAGTAATAAGGTATTTGGTGCATGAAGAGAAAATTAGCAATAATTGCTTCGCCTTTTGATTTAACAAGTTCTCCCTTTATAGTGTAAATACTTTCTTGATTATAATCATGTTCTAATCTAGTAGTTATATAATTACCTTGGTCAGTTATTTCTTTAATTTTACTGATTTTTAATTCTTTAAAATATTCATCATAAGTAGGATATTTATCATAATTCTCTTTGAAAAACTTACCTAATATAATATATTCTTCTTGGTCAAATACCTCTATTAATTCTTTTAAAAGTTGTTTGTTAGGAAAAATATTATCCTTAAAATACTTAAGAAAAATCTGATTCTTTTCATTTTCTCCGACTACACTACATTTATGATTTTTGAAAATAGATTTAATATGCATATAACCAAGAGTATGAAAAGTAGATACTACTACTGGAATATTAAAATCAAGTCTTATTCTTTTATCAAGTTCTTCAGTTGCTTTTCTAGTAAAGCTCATAACTAGTATTTTTTCAGGATTAACCCTCTTAATGTCAACAAGATACTTTACCTTAGCAGCCATAGTAGTAGTTTTACCAGTTCCAGCTCCTGCAATTATTAAGGAAAAATCTTCATCCGTAAGTATGGCTTTTATTTGTTCTTTATCAAGTCTTATATTATCATCTATCCCTCTATACATAGTATCAAAATAAGACTTATACTTTATATATAAATCGTCTAAAACTTTGTTATTATAAGAATCTAAATCAAATCCTATAGGTTTGTTAACAGTCATTCTTGCTAGATACTTAGA
>CAVLCG010000098.1:0-4333 GCA_963661445.1 bacterium
ATTAATACTTTCCATACTTCAACACCTTTTCATCTATCTTAATAATACCATAAATTAAGAAAATTATGGTATACTATAAATAAATTAATAAGAAGGAGTAGTTATATGAAATTATTAGAAAAAGTAAAATGTTATAAAAAAGAACCTGTTCATAATGATTATGCATCAATAGTTGAAGATTTTAAAGATTATGAAAAGGTATCTAAAGTACAAATGATTAAAGAAATATTTGATGTTTATAGTGATTATAAAAATATTATTAATATTTGTACTTATAGAGAATTAGTTTATTTAAAGAAAGTATTAAATAATGATAATGATCTGATGGATGAAAAGTATAATTTTGAAAGAGATACTTTAATGGATAAGTACTTAATATGTAATGATATTTATAGCAAGGAAGCTAGTTATGTAATTCCAGAGGAAATAGAAGAAAATGTTAAGAAGGCAGTTAATAGTTATAAAGCTAAAGATGTAAAAGAATTAGATAGAATTAATAAATTTTTAGTTAGTTATTGTAAGATACAAGGAGTAGCACTAATAGATAATGTTATTAGTGTTGGTAGTGTTATTTTAAATGTTGAACCAGAAATTATACAAGAACATATTATTAATAATAGAGTATTTAAATTTTATATCTTTATAGATCAAATTGATATAGAAGATTTAGGAACTACTTGTATTGTCTTTTATAAAGAATACTATCATTTAGTAGATTTAATAATGGAAGGTAAAAAAGCTTACTCAATAGGATTAGCTCCTAGCTTTGATGTAAGAGATTATGAAACACTTTTTTACAATGACTTTAATATTAGAAATAGAAAAATTAAAAAGTTCTATGAGAGTCTTAAGAAGTTACCATTCTTTTGGTTTGATGCAGTTCCTTATATTAAACAATATGCAGTATTAAATAAAGAAAGAGAGAGTTTAAAAGAAACAATTAGTGATGTTGGTGCTCTTCAAAATTATGATTTAACAGAATTTTTTAAGTTAATGGATGAAGCTATGGATGAGATGCCATCAGGTGTACTTAATGGGGTAACACCTAATCAGTTAAAAGAAAAACAAAATAGGGAGATGGTTAGACAAATAGCTAAAGAAAAATCACATGTTAGACAACAAGATGCTTGCTTATCTAGTAAAGATGCTGATTTATTTTATGAACTGTACTTTGGTGTATTAGACTTTGTTAATAAAAAATATTCGATTAATAATAAATTAAAGATTTATCGAGGTAAGGGACTTGATCCTAATGAATTATCAGAAGTTGTTGATAAATTTTGGGATGAGAAAGATAGCATAATTGATGAATTTTGTGATAAGAATCCTTATAAATTTAATGAAGAAGAATTGGGAATGATAAAAGAATTCAAAAAAGGTATAAGAGATATGTTTATAATTTGTGACTATTTAGAAGATTATACAGCCGTAATGGGAAAAGATAGATGTTATATGATAAAGGGATTGACTTGTAATATAGATGAAGTAATAGAGTATGAAACTTTACCAGCACCTATTGTGATGATAATTTTACCATTTAAGGATGTTTTAGTATATGATGGAATGATAGCAACTTATCCTATAAAGATGGGGGCAACTATGGAAGAAATGGTAATGGCTGATTATAATAAATCTATTAAATATTATCATTTATAAGATATGGAGCATTATGAGGAGAAATTATTTGAAGATTATTTTTGTTAGAAAGGTGTAGTGTATGAGAATAGAATTTGAAGATGATTTTTATGATTATATATTAAGTAGGGGATATGATTATTATATTAATAGTAAAGTTAGTAAAGTAAAAAATAATAAAGATTATGTAACAGCTGTGGTACATGGAACAAATGCTTATAATGTAAAAATTGAGATGGCTGATAATATATTTATTGATGGTGAATGTGATTGTCCTTATAACAAAGATGGTGTTTATTGTAAGCATATGGCTGCTGTTTTATATTATTTGAATGACAAAAAAAGATTTGATAGTAATGATAAATATAACCTAGAAGATATAATTAACAGGATAGATGATAAAAAAATAAAAAAAACTCTTTATAATATTTTAATAAATGATGAAAATTTACTGAATAGATTCAGAGTTGAATTTAGTGAGTTTTTTCCAAAACTATCTAAGAAAAGTTATGAAAAGAAAATATATAATGCTATTCGTTCTTGTGGTGATAGAAAATATGGATTTATTGATTATGAAAATTCCTCTAAATATGAACATGTTATGTTAGAGTTTATTAGAGAAACTGAAAAACTAGTAGAGGATCATGACTATAATACTGCGTTTACAATAGTAACTATTTTACTTGATTCAATTCCAGAGACTGAAATAGACGATTCAAATGGTTCAACGGGTATGGTAGCAGAGTCTTGTATAGAAATAATATTTAGTATTTTAAATATGGTAAGCATTGATGATGAGCTACTTAAAGATATATTTAACTATGTTATTAATGAGATAAAAAGTTTGTACTTATATAATTATGGTATAGATTTGAAAGAAATATTGGAATATTTTATTAATAAACAGCTATATTTAAATGAAATAAAAACTTCTTTGGAAATTGCTCTTGATAATTCTAAAAGTAAAGAATACTTTTATTGTAGACAATCTTATGTAGAGTATTTAATTAAAATATATATATTTAAAGATGAAAGAGAAAATATAATTAAAATATTAGAAGAATATAGTTTTGATGAAAATATATGTATGATGTATGTAGATGAACTGATTAAAGAAAATAAATCAAAGGATGCTATAAAAATATTAAACGACAACTTGGGTGAAAATAATTATAAAAATGAAAAATATGCTCTTAAGTTAGCAGAGATATATTCTGATAATGGGATGAATGAAGAATATAAAAATATTTTATATGATATATTTTATAAATATTCTAGTTTTGATTTTGATATTTATCTTAAGATTAAACAATTATATTCTAATAAAGACTGGAATAAAGAAAGTGCTAAAGTTATAGAAAATATTAAGAAATATAAAAATGTTGATAGAATTTTAAATCAAGTTTATATAGAAGAGAAAATGTATGATGATTTATTTTTGAATATATGTGATTATAATATGAAGTATATAAAAGAATATGAGAAATATTTATTACCAAAGTACAATAGTGAGTTATTAGATATTTATAAAGAATCTTGTCTTAATTTAGCGGCTAGTGCTAACAATAGAAAAGCATATAGTGATGTTGCTATTCAAGTTAAACATATTATTAATACGAAGAATTCAGGTAAGATTGTAAAATTGATATTTAGTGAAATAAATGAAAAGTATTTTAGAAATAGACCTGCAATGGTAGATGAATTTGAAAAAGTCATAAATAATTTAGATCAATATGTAAAATAACTATTTTGTGTCAATTTACTAGTTTACTCATATTCTATAATGAGGTGAGAATATGGATGAGCGTGTAAATGGTGGAGTGGTTGTAGATGCTGGACATGGAGGTAGCGATCCTGGAGCTATTAGTGGTAATTTAAGAGAAAAGGACTTTACCTTGGAAGCTGCTCTATATATGTATGATAGATTTAAACAGTTAGGTGTTCCTGTTGTTATTACAAGAGATTTTGATGAAGACTTAAGTAGGGCAGATAGACTTAAAAGGGCTAATGAAGCATTTAATGGTGATCCTAACACTATATTAATATCTAATCACATAAATGCAGGGGGTGGCGAGTTTACTTACCATTACATAATTTGATTGGGTATTAAGATGGATATATTGAAATAAATTTAAAAAGAAAATGCAAATAAAAAGAGAAAATTAATCAATTTTCTCTTAAAATAGTTAATAGAAGATGGGTAATTACTCTAGATTATCTTTTTTACTTTTGTTTGGCTTTGATACTGGAGTTTTACCACTTTGATCATGCTTAATATAGTAATTTTCACTATATACAGATGTACCACTTTCAATCTTTTTAACAAATTCATTTAATGTCATTTTATGATGATTTCCAGTATCTTGAAACATTATATTTTTGCCAGTTGATGTTTCTTTTATTGTTTTTACTGCCATTATATCTGCTCCTTTCATACTAAAACTAAAAAATTAATTTAAATTTTAGAAGGAATATGATATAATTATCTTGCTGGGGAATAACTATATCATTAGCTATTTTCCTTTTTTTGTGTCATAATTGACGATTACATTATAGCATTATTATTTTACATAAGTCAATGAAAAAAACAAAAAAGATTTCAAAAAAGGTTTATTTTGTCCCAACATATGTTATAATATTATTGGTGATGAGCGAAACGTTTCCAAATGAAAAGTTTGGAGCATGGTAATATGTCATG
>CAVLCG010000099.1:0-4281 GCA_963661445.1 bacterium
TGATTATACTGGTGGAATTGTTGTTATAACTAGGAGATAGAAATGAAGAATAAAAATAAATTGATAAAAGTTATAATTATTTTATTTTTATTGATATTAGTTTTAACTTGTAATAAAGAAAATATAATAAAAATTTTTAGTAGCATATATAGTAGTTTTATAAGAACGGTTATTGATGAAAAAAGATATATTTTGTTTTTAAGCGGATTAAAATCAACATTATTAATTTCATTTTTATCAATTATTATTGGTACTTTATTTGGATTTGTTCTATTCTTATTACATAGATCTAAAATTAAGATTTTAAAAATAATATCATTAGTATTCATAAGATTTTTGCAAGGTGTTCCAGTTACTGTTTTACTATTAACATTCTATTTTGGAATTTTTGAGTCAATAAATATTGAACCAGTTATTGTAGCAGTTATAGCATTTTCAATATATTTTTCTGCATATGTTTGTGAAATTATAAAAGGTGCTTTTTCTTCAATAAATAAAACTCAAATCGAATCTGCTTACGCACTAGGATTTACAAAAATTCAAACATTTAAGTACATAGTTTTTCCTCAAGTACTTTCATATGTTATACCTGTTTATAAAAATGAGAGTGTTTCATTAGTAAAATCCACTTCTATAGCGGGTTATATATCTGTAATGGAATTAACTAAAGCAAGTGATATTATTAGAAATAGAACATATGAAGCATTTTTTCCATTGATATTTACTGCACTAATATATTTCATAATTTGTTATGTTTTTTGTAAACTATTGGATTTAATATATAAAAAAGTAAATCCTAGGATGGTGAAAAAATCATGAAAAAAGAATTTATATTAGAATTAGAAAATGTTACAAAATATTATGGTGATGATTTAGTATTTAGTAATGTTAATTTAAAAATTAAAATGGGCGATGTAATTGCTTTGACTGGTAAAAGTGGATGTGGTAAAAGTACGTTATTGAAATGTATAAATCGCTTAGAAAATATCAATGATGGAAAAATAAAATTTGATGGTATTGATATTTCAGAGATATCGATGGTTGAATTAAGACAAAAAATTGGAATGGTTTTTCAAGATTATAATTTATTTGAACATTTAACTGTGTTAGATAATTTAATAATCGGGTTAATTAAAATTAAAAAGTATTCTCGAGATGAGAGCATTCACAAAGCATTAAATATGTTAAAAAATGTAGATTTAATTGATAAAAAAGATAAGTATCCAAATGAATTATCAGGTGGTCAAAAGCAAAGAGTAGCCATTGCTAGAACATTATTAATGAAGCCTGATATTATATTGTTAGATGAGCCAACAAGTGCGTTAGATAAAGAAATGAAAGATAGTGTATTGAATCTAATCAAAAAAATTGTAGAAGAGGATATGACATTAATTATAGTTTCACATGAAGAAGAATTTATAAAAAATGTTTCAGATCAAATATATGTATTAAAAAACAATTGTATAGAGGTGAAATAAAATGGATGAATTAGAATTATATAAAGGTAATCGTATTACATTAATGGCATGTTCAAATTGCAATGCAAAATGTAATGATTGTTATATAGGGTATACTGGCAATAGAACATCAGATGATTTGTATAACATAGCATATTTATTAATGAATGATGGAAAACATGTTAGAATAGATGGTGCTGAGGTATTAACTAATTTAGATTACATAAAAACATTAAAATTAGTTGGTCAAAACTGGATAATGACAAATGGACTTCGAATTTATAGTGAACCCAATATTATAGATTTATTAATGGATAATAATATAGATACTGTTTACATATCATATCATTATGGTATTCAAGAGGATATAAATTCTATTCCTTTGACCATTGTTGAAGATGTTATTAAATTACTTAATAAAAATAATTTCAATATATATTTAAATTGTACTTTAACAAATAGAAATTACAAAGATATTAAACATATCGTTGAAAAAGCATATAAACTTGGTGCAAAAGGAGTTGGTTTTAATAAAATATTTCAACAGGGAAAGGCAAAAAATATTGAAAACTTGGATTTAACTAAAGAACAGTTAAAAGATTTTTTTGAAGATTTAAATTATCTTAGAAATCATTATGATAAAAATGAATTTTATATTACTAGAGGAGGTTCATTAGGACATGATACATTTAAAGGCATGGATAATTTTAGATGTAATGCTGAGAATAATCATGTGATGATAACTCCAGATTCTAGAGTTTATGGTTGTAATGCAATATGTAAACCTGGATATGAAATAGGGGAGTTTATTGAGAATAAAGTTTATTTATATAAAAAGTTTTATCATGATGAGTCGATTTGTTTAGCAGAGTTACTTGGATATTTGAATGAAAATAATATAGATAATTTGACACATGATAAATATCCGGTTTTAGTGAAAAAATATGGTAATAAAAAGTAGGTGAAATATTTATGTTAAGCATAGAAGATTATAATAGTAAAGAAATTGAAGGAAGAATTCAGTTATCTAATAGATTTATTAGAGCGTTTAGACCTAAATTATTTGAAAATGGTGGTTTCCCAACTACTGTGCAAAAAGAAGAAGAATTAGTTAGATATATTGATAGTATGCATGCATATAGTTTTGAAAGTCATTATAATGATTTGTGTGGTGGTATAACTGAGAAAGAGTTTTCTTTATTAAAAAAAGCTACAAAAGATATATATGATATGACATTAGAAAAATATAATACCGATTTTCTTGTGAAAGCACCTATGATTGCTTCTATATGTGAGAAACGAATAATTGAAGCAGCATTAGGTATTACTGATGACAAAAGAATTTTTGAGATTGGTGGTGGTTCAGGTACTTTAGGCTGTCTTTTATTAGAGGATAATATAAACTATTCTGCAACGGATGTAACTCAAGCATTCTATTTAATTCAAAATAGGTTATTTGATTATATTACTAATGGTGATATTAATGAATTAGTTAATCAGGATTTAAATATTAATTCAAAATGTATTCATTTACCTTATTGGAAATTATGGGAAATAAGAGAAAATCCAATAGATATTGATTTAGTAGTTTCTAATCATGCACTTTTAGAAATGAGTCCAAATTCTTTGAGATTTTATTTAAATTTTTGTAAAACTGCAATGGAAAATAGTAAAGATGGATTATTTGTTTTTCAAGGTGGAGGCTGGCGAATTGATCAAACTCTAATAGATTTAATAGAATTATTTGATGAATATGGTTTTTATTTAAAGTATTTTGATCATAGCAAAGAAATAGCTGGATTTTCTTTGGAAGAAGGTTCTGTAAAAAAAGAAGTACTTTTAGCATTAAAAGAGTTATTGGTTAATGGCGTTGATAAAGAAAAAATATATGCTCTAGGATCTAATATTAATTCAAGATTAGATTCAAGTCAAATTTTCTATTGTGATGATGTAGGAGATAGAATGAATTCTGCTTTTCACAAGATTTCAACTGAAGATAAAGTTGATATAGAACGTGTAAAGAAATATTATGATAGTTTTCATGTAAAAAATGATTCTCCGGATGATGAATTTGCGGAATATATATCGTGTAAGAAAAAAATGATGAGGTGATTAATATGAAGACACTTATATTTATTGGTGGTGCAACGGCATGTGGTAAAAGCACATTGGTAAATAGTTTGAATGAAAAAATTCCAAATAGTATTAAATATAGAAGACATCAAGGCTTCTTTGATATTGCTTCGAAAAATAATATTCCTAAAAATGAAATTTATAGATGCGTAACTTCTAAGCAAGTAGATGATTGGTTTGCAAATGTATGTGATAATTCAGAGGTCGTTATTTCAGATGTACATTATGCTATTCAAATGAGTAGAAATGGTATAGATACTAATCATGATATTGATATACACCAAAGTTATGTCCCAACTATTTCAAGTGATTTATTAAATAAAATTTCATCGAAGAATATTCAAATAGTTGCAGTATTCCTTACATGTCCTCCTGAGCAATGTTTGAATAGAGCAATTTCCAGATATAACGAATCTAAAAAAAATTTTCGAAATATTTCTATTGAAGATGCTACTATTGAAAATTTTTCAGAAGAGATGGAATGGAATAACATTTTATTGACAGGTCTTGCAGATGGATTGAAATTGAATTCTGAGAAATTTTCAGTTGAGCAATTGACTGATCAATGCTTAGAATATTTAAAAAAATATGAAGAAAATACGCTGAAAAAAATCAAAAAATTATAAATCATGATATAATGTATAGCATTTTATGACATATTTTGAGCATATGAAAAATATGTTATAAAATT
>CAVLCG010000100.1:0-4246 GCA_963661445.1 bacterium
GGATATGCACTAGTAAAATCATTAGTGGTTACTTCATGTACTATGCTCATTGCGTGTAATGGGTTAGCGTGTGTGAAACCTCCCTGGAATGCTTTATTTAGTAGGATAAATTCTTCCGGTTCAATGGTTAGTTTATTCATCAAGTCTCTATATGTTTGGTAGTGCTTATTGCAGTTATTCCTAACCATTTTACGAACCTCTCCCGTTTTAGTAAGTGGAATATTAGTTATATACTTTTTTCTTTCTATGTATTCCTCAATATACGCCATAACAACTAGGTTATCATTTCTTAAATAGTTGAATTCTTCTTCAGTTATAGGTGTTTTTGTTCCACGCACTAATGAATAGTCAAGGTCGCCCATTAATTTACGTACTGGATACTTTAAGAGATAGTCTCCTAGTTTGTTTAATGAATAACCACTTAAAAGATAACTACATCTAAATTCAATTCCTAAACTTTCACATATTGCATAGCATACTTGTCTTTTGTCTAGTGCAAAGACTTTATCAAAAGGAAGTAATTTCATTATCCATTCGAACTCATATGCTAGGTTATGCACATATACGATGATACGCTTATCATCTCCTAGTCCTAACTTGCTGGATACTGAATATAAAAGAGTTGTAAATTCTTCCCACGTCCTACCGATGATTACTTTGCCGTTTATTCCAAAACCCCACATATACATTGTGGCTTTCTTTTCTTCATTTTGATAAAACGATGATGTTTCTATATCGAAAGAAAAAGGTGCATTGATATAACTAGCACCTCTAATTTTCTTATGTAGTTTTATATCAAAATTAAGTAACTTATCTAAATCATTAATTGAATATATCGTTAAATCATTTTGATACATAAACCCTCCTTATTTTTTTCTAAAGTAGGTGTCGTATAACTGCTTTTGGATAGTTCCCTCACTTGCTTTAGAATATTTTTTCCTCATCTTATCATAACCACGTTTAGCATAGTCGCTAATATCTTTTTTCTTAACTTGTCCCTCCATATATGCAGTAATTTCATTTTGAACTTCACTACCTAGAGAGCCAAACCCACTTTGGTCTAGTTCAACAAGACGCTCTTTTAAAGTCCAGTAGTTTTTACTGGCTTTGAAGTTACTTTTACCTACTTTTTTATTCCATTCCTTAAAGGCTTTAACCTTACTTGTTTTTAAATTAAGAAAGTGTCTAGCGTTAGCAATGGACTTTAACATTTGGTTATTGTACTTCTTTAGGTCAGTACCTTTTACATATGTGGATTGAAAATCAAAATTAGAATATTTACTTAAAATTCTATCGTCCCCGATTTCAAGGTTGGCTTTCTCAAGTCTAGAAAGCCTTTGCCTTGCCATTCGGTTTAAATATGTTTCAATCTTTCTAATTTTAACATAATCTCCATTAGATACAAGTTTAGATAAATCTTCTTTTAAGAAGTCCTCTAACTTACTCATATACTAGAATGGAATTTCTACTTTATCTTCTTTGGTATCGTGTGCTAATTCAGTAATAACTAATTTAACAATGAAATGATTGTCTTTGTCTTTGTATCCACTGATAAAGCCATTTTTTACATCAATAGTGATGTATTTATCATCACCTTTAAATTTAGTTTCTTTAAAGATAGTTTTAACTTCTTCTTCTACCTTTTTTGTTAATGTAACTGGAACACTTCCCCAAATAGTAGCCCCGTCTTTGTCAGTGTTTGATACACTTGCTAACCACATAACGTATGTACCTACCTTTTTAAATCTTAAAATAACTTTGCCATTGATATTCATTTTTAATTCCTCCTATTAATATCTATTGCGTTTTTCACAAATGCTTTCTAAATCTTTTAAATCTTCAAGCATATTTGAATAAATTTTATAAAGGCTTGATTGTGTCTCTTCGGACATTTCAACCAAAGCCTCATATTTTGATACTAACTCTTTAAATTTAACATTTAAAGGGCTTCTAACATAACTCTTTTTATTGTTGTCGTATAGCATTTTTTAATCCTCCTTTAATCTATAATTTAACCTTTTATATTCATCATATATAGGTCTCCATATAACATTACATTGCTTATATTCGTTTGGTAAAAGTTCTTTCATCGTTTCTAAATCTTTTTGTAAATTTAGATTAAATGGGCAACCTTTACAACCAGTTCTTTGAAAGTTATAAGGTGGATAATACAATTTACATAATTTAATATTTTGTCTTTCTATAAACCAATTTTCCCATTCCTTATCAACTTTAACAAGTGGATTAAAATGTTTATTTTTAACAAAACATTTTGCATTGTTTCTTCTTCCACCTTCACTTTGCATAATACCTAAAATCGCAATGTTTCTACCACTTTGTTTTTCATATTCTTTTAGTGGTTCTTCTTTTAATTTAAAGCAACATTTATCGCTTATTTTTAAATTAAAATCTTTATTGAATTGGTATCTTAATATTTTAGGACAACCATAATTTTTTCTATCTTCACTAGGATACAAATATCTTTGATATGTTTTAGAATTTTCCCCTAAACTTTGATAAGTTGCTACATATAAAGAATGCTCTTTGCTTTTAAATGGATAACCATAGGTTTCTAACACTTGCTTTATATTTTGTGTTGGTTTTATAATCACAATTCTTTTATCATTTTTAGCCATTTCTTGAACAAATTTAGTTATATCTAAATAATCAATTCCAGTGTTAACATAAACTCTTGGTATATGATTATTTGGAAGTGCTAAATCTAGTAAATAATGTAAGATTGTGCTATCTTTACCCCCGCTGAATGATAGATAAAATTTATCTTCCCCATACTTATTAATCGTATCTTTAATAATACCAATTCTATCTTCTAAAATTAATTCATTATCCATTACAAAACTTCCCAATCGGTAGCGTCCATATCTTCAAGTTTTAAAATAATTAATCCTTTTAAGTCTTTTTGCCAATAGGGTTTATCCCCCGCCCAGTCTTTTCTTTTAATTTTATAACCCTTTCTATAATATTTTAATACTTTATCAAACGTCATAATTTTAATATTTACTCCTTTTATTTTTTAAATAACTTGTATAAATTTTAGTATAGTACTTATCCGATTTATCTTCTAGTAGATATTTAACTTCTTGCCACGTAAAGTAATTTTTACTTTTAGGGTTTTGAAATTTAAATTCTAATATCCCACTAGATGAATAAGTCCCATAAATTAAATACCAGGTGTCTATATGTTTAGTTCTATTTATTAATTCATCATAGACAAACGAATTTAATTCTTGAGAGCAAGGAAGAAATCCTAAGATTCTTCCCGCTTTATAAATTTTAATTAATTCTTGCTCATTCATAAATTAAAACCCCAGCGATTATATGATAGTGTCCTCTTTTAAGTAGTTCATTTAATTTTTTAATTTTAACTCTTGTATACTTATAATTTTTATTAATGATTTCAGTTTCTTCCGGATATTGTAATCGCATTTCCCACCATTCTTGTTTTAATTGTTTGCTATATGCACGACTTATAGCGTTTAATTGTGCTTTACTTCTTTTCATCTTTTGTACCTCTCTACATGTAATATTTTAAACCTATTAACAATGAGTGTCAATAGGTTATTTTAATTTATTTTAAATTTTAATATAATTTAATTTTAAATTTATAATCTTTAATATTATTATAAAATATTAATAAATCGCCAAAATTTAAGTACTTTAAGTTTAAGTCGTATTCGGCTAAATCTTTAACGGATGGATAATATACAACAATGTATAAATAGTTTTTATTATTCATCAAACCATTTAAGATAGTTTTTATAAATTCATTTTTACTCATTTTTTCTAACCTCTCTACTTCTGATATGTTGGGGGGTTTAGTCCCCCCGTTTATTTACTTGTTTATTTGCTTTTTACTTCTTTATAATACTTATATGTAATATAATTAGTTGCGTTTATAAATGTATCATCTAATTTTTTACAAGTCCATTTATCTGGATTTTTATACCCGCATTCTTTTAAGATTTCTACTAGTTGGTAGTAGTAAACAAATGAACCGCAACCATTTAAATAATAGTTCATATGATTCTCATAAATATAAATTACGTCATTATTTAAACCGTTTTCAGTTTCTTTTTCTCCTTCCTTGTACTCATTATATATATAATTATATAATGCGTTTAATTTAGAATTTTTACTAAATTTTTTCATTTTTTCTTCCTCCATAACTGATAAATAAATACATGTACTATTTATTTACAAGTATATTATATCATATATATATGAT
>CAVLCG010000101.1:0-4195 GCA_963661445.1 bacterium
AGCTTTAACTTTTAACTTTCATAACTTCATATAATTTTAAACACTGTTTGTTAAACATAAATTTTTTATTACTAGAGTTGTAATCTGCAAGAACGATAAAGTATTGATTTAGTTAATTATAATGAAAAGAAAGATCAAATATACGTATATAATCTGACAGGGCTAATACTGGATGGACTACGAAATGTAAGATTCAAAAATATGTTATTGATTGTGGAAAATTAGTTAGAAGTATGAGAAAAGTATAAAAGTCTTAAATTTAATAGGACTTTTTTTTGATTATATAGTATAATGTAGAGAAGGAGGCTATATGACAAAAAAAGTAAATCTTGTTGATATAAATTACATACAATATGGTAATGACAAAGGAAAAGATATTGTCTTGCTTCATGGCTGGGGACAAAATATTGAGATGATGAAACCACTTGGTGATTTACTTGCTGATAATTATCATATAACTATTATTGATTTACCAGGCTTTGGTAAAAGTAAGGAACCAGATACTATCCTAGATGTAGGTGATTATACCGAAATAGTTCATGATTTATTAGAAAGTCTAAAAGTAGTAAAACCAACACTAATTGGTCATTCCTTTGGAGGAAGAATCTCTATTCGTTATGGAGCTACCTATGAAGTTGAAAAGTTAGTACTATGTGGAGCACCTTGTGTTAAGACAAAAAAGAATTTAACCCTTAAAGAAAAAATGTTAAAGAGTGCTAAAAAATTACCAGGTATGGAAAAACTAGCTGATATTGCTAAAAACTATATAGGTTCTACTGACTACAAGAATGCAAGTCCAATGATGAGAGATATTTTAGTTAAAGTAGTTGGAGAAGACTTATCAGATTATGCTAAGAAGATAAAAGTACCAGTTATTTTAATATGGGGTGAATATGATGAAGCTGTACCTTTAGAAGAGGGAAGAATGTTAGAAAAATTACTTAAAGATGGAGCGATGATTGTTTTACCAGGTACTCATTATGCCTACTTAGAAAACCTTTATCAAGTAGGGGCAATTATTAATAAATTTATGGAGGAGTAAAAAATGTTTGTTAAAATTATTTTATTATTTATAATTACAATTTCAATTATTGTTAAATCTAGGAAAAGTTTACATATGTTACAACAAAACTTATATAATGAAAATAATCGTTATATAAAATGGGTATTAAATAATAGCAGTAACTTTGTAACCTTAGAATTTATTTGTCTAATAATAGTAGCTTTAGCTAATTGCTTTTTAGCAACTAATAAGACTATAGCGTTAGTATTTAATCTTTTAGCTAGTATTTTATATTTAGCTTTTATTATAAAATTTCGTAATGATAGAAAAAAGGAACAAGTTAAAAAACCATTAGTAGTAACTGCTAGAGTAAAAAGATTAATAGTAACAGAGACTATTATTTACCTTATTCCACTAGTTGTTATGGTTATTTTAAGAAATGATTTAGTTTATAGTAGTTTCTTAATCTTTATCTATGCTTTGATGAGCTATTTAAATGTATTTGTATTGGGTATAGCTAACTTTATAAATAAGTATACACTAGAAAAATATGTATATTATCATTTTAAACATATGGCTATGAAAAAACTTCATAGTATGGAAAACTTGAAAGTAGTAGGAATTACTGGTAGTTATGGAAAAACTAGTAGTAAAAATATTTTAGCAGATATTTTAAATATTAAATATGTAACACTACCAACTCCTAAGAACTTAAATACCCCTTATGGACTTATCATTACCATTAATAATCATTTAGATAAGTTTACTGAAGTGTTTATTGCTGAGATGGGAGCTTATAAAACAGGAGAGATTAAACAACTTTGTGATATGGTTAAACCAAAGTATGGTATTTTAACTAAAATAGGTACTGCACACTTAGAAACATTTGGTAGTGAAGAAAATATTCAAAAAACTAAGTTTGAACTAATTGAATCATTACCACTTGATGGAGTTGGGGTTTTAAATAGAGACGATCCTAAACAAGTAAGTTATAAATTAAAAAATAAATGTAAAATACTTTGGATTGGTATAGAAAACAAAGATGTTGATGTTTATGCAAGTGATATTAAATGTTCTAATATTGGTACTAGTTTTAAAGTTAAGTTTAAAAATGAACCTAAAGAATATGAATTTGAAACAAGACTTTTAGGTAATCATAATGTTTATAATATTTTAGCAGGACTTGCTCTAGGATATGAATTTGGTATTCCAATAGAAAAATTACAACAATCAGTTAAAACTATTAAGCCAGTTGAACACCGTCTAGAACTTAAAAAACTAGGGACATTCTATCAAATAGATGACGCTTATAATTCTAATCCGGTTGGAGCCAAAGGAGCGATTGACGTCTTATCAATGATGCCAGGTGTTAAAGTAGTAGTAACACCAGGAATGGTAGAATTAGGAGATAAAGAAGATTACTATAATGAAAAGTTTGGTGAACAAATAGCAGAAGAGGGTAATATTGATTATGTTGTTTTAATTGGTAAGAAGAAAACACTACCTATTAAAAAAGGACTAGAAAATAAAAATTATAATATGGATAATGTTATTGTTTACAATGATGTAAAAGAAGCATACAATTTTATTAGAGGTATTAAGACAAAAGAAGATGTATATGCTTTATTTGAAAATGATTTACCTGATACCTATAATGAAAAATAGAGAGGATGATTAAGATGAGAATAAAAGTAGGTGTTATTTTTGGGGGAGAAAGTGTTGAACATGAAGTTAGTATAATTACGGCTGTTCAAGCCATGAATAAAATGAATCAAGATAAATATCAAATTATTCCTATTTACATAACTAAAGATGGTGAGTGGTATACAGGAGATATGCTTTTTGATGTCGAAAGTTATCAAGACTTAGGTCTTATTAAGAAATATGCAAGTAATGTTGTATTATATAAGAAAGATAATCAATTCGTATTGCAAAGTAAAGGATTCTTTAAAAAGATTATTACTGATATTGATGTAGCTTTTCCAATTACTCATGGTACAAATGTAGAGGATGGTGTATTACAAGGATATTTACAAACAGTAGGTGTTCCTTATGTTGGACCTAATGTTTATGCTGGAGTAGTAGGTCAAGATAAGGTTTATATGCGTGATATATTTAAAGCTAATGATATATCTATTCCTAACTATACTTGGTTTTATGATTCTGATTATAAAGATGATAGTGATAAAGTAATTAAAAAGATAGAAAAATTAAATTATCCAGTAATTATTAAACCAGCTACTACTGGTAGTAGTATTGGAATTAGTACTGCTAAAGATAAAAAAGAGTTAGAAAAAGCCATAGATGAAGCTATTAACTATGACTCTAAGATTATTGTTGAAGAAATGGTACCTAACTTAATGGAAGTTAATATCTCTGTACTAGGTAACCATGCATCTCAAGAAGTTAGTGTTATAGAAGAAGTATTATCTACTCATAACTTCTTAACCTTCGAAGAGAAATATGTTGGTAGTAGTAAAGTTAAAGGAAAACTTGGAGCAAAGTTAGCACCTCGTAAAGGTTCCAAAGGAATGGCTAGTGCTGCAAGAAAAATACCAGCTGATTTAACTGATAAGATGCAAAAAGAGATAGAAGATTTAGCTGTTAGAGTATTTAAAGCACTAGGTAGTAGTGGAGTAGCTAGAATTGATATGTTAGTTGATAAAAAAGCTAAAAAAGTCTATGTTAATGAAATAAACTCAATTCCAGGAAGTCTTGCTTTCTATCTATGGGATAAAAAAGGAAAAGATTATACTACTTTATTAGATGAAATGATTAATATAGCAGTTAAAGACTATAAAACTAGAACTAGTAAAGTTCATACATTTGATAACAATATTCTACAAGGATTTGCTAATAGTAATGGTTTGAAAGGTATGAAAGGAAAACTTAAATAAATAAACTATTTATAAATATGTGAAAACTGAAAGCTTTAAAGAGGGGGTTGTATAAACTATTAGAATTTGTTAGAATTAAGTTGAAGACACAGAGAGTGTATTTGAAAAAATAAAAAAAGAGGTGATTAACTGTGTATATGTCAACCAATATGTCAAGTTTACAATCAGTTAACATGGGGGGGGCATTTTATATGGTTTAATCATCTCTTTTTATCACGCAGTAATAACAGGATAGGATAATCTTATCTTGTTTTTTTAGTGTAAGTAAAAGAAGGAGTGAAAGAAAAAGATGAAT
>CAVLCG010000102.1:0-4173 GCA_963661445.1 bacterium
AAACGCGGCAGACTGTAAATCTGTTCCTTCGGGTTCGATGGTTCGAATCCATCTCTCTCCACCATCTTAGTTATTGCCTCGTAGCCAAGTGGTAAGGCATCAGACTTTGACTCTGACATGCGTTAGTTCGAATCTAACCGAGGCAACCATTTTTAAATATTTGATCCGCTAGCTCAGTCGGTAGAGCATTTGACTTTTAATCAAAGGGTCATGAGTTCGAATCTCATGCGGGTCACCATGATGTGCCTGAGTGGCGGAATTGGTAGACGCACAGGACTTAAAATCCTGCGAAGGTCATACTTCGTGCCGGTTCAAGTCCGGCCTTAGGCACCACTTATTTGGAGGAATACCCAAGTCTGGTTGAAGGGACCGGTCTTGAAAACCGGGAGGTCGCGCAAGCGGCGCAGGGGTTCGAATCCCTTTTCCTCCGCCACTTAAATTTATATATTGATATCGCGGGATGGAGCAGTTGGTAGCTCGTTGGGCTCATAACCCAGAGGTCGGAGGTTCGAGTCCTCCTCCCGCAACCATAATGGTTCCGTGGTGCAGCTGGTTAACACGTCTGCCTGTCACGCAGAAGATCGCGGGTTCGAGCCCCGTCGGAACCGCCATTATTTGGTTTCATAGCTCAGTCGGTAGAGCAAAGGACTGAAAATCCTTGTGTCGGTGGTTCGATTCCACCTGGAACCACCATTCGAGAATTTAAATTATAAATATAAAAGGTACTTACTAGGTATCTTATTTTTTTGTCAAATTGTGTCATCTTTCAAAGATTGTTTACTTATAAATACTATCTCTTGTTATAATAAAAATGGAAGGTGATGATAAATAATGTTTAATGAAAAGATAGTTTTAGTAACTGGTGGTACTAGAGGTATTGGCTATGCCACTGTAGAAGAATTTTTAAAAGAAGGAGCAAGAGTAATACTTTTCGGCTCACGTGAAGAAAGTGTTACAAAAGCTGTTAATTCTTTAAAAGATGAAAATAGTGAATATAAAGTAGAAGGATATTTTACTGATTTAGCTAGTTTAGAAGAAATGGAAAAAGTAGCTAAAGAAATAGCTACTAAATATGGAAAAATAGATGTTTTAGTAAATAATGCTGGTGTATCATCAAGTACACCTATAACAAGCTATACAGAAGAAGAGTGTGATAAGATTATTAATCTTAATATAAAAGCTGTATTTGATACTTCTAAAGCAGTTATTCCTTATATGACAGGAGATAATCCATCAATTGTAAATGTCAGCTCTATGGTAAGTTTCTATGGTCAATCTAGTGGTTGTCTATACCCAACTAGTAAATTTGCTGTTAACGGTTTAACTAAAAGTTTAGCAAGAGAACTAGGTAAAAAGAAAATAAGAGTAAATGCTGTAGCCCCCGGTATAACTAATACTGATATGGTTAGAAATCTACCAGATGAAATGATTAAACCATTAATCAATATGATACCACTAGGAAGAATAGGTGATCCTAAAGATATAGCAAATGCCATACTATTCTTAGCAAGTGATAAAGCAAGCTATATAACAGGAACTATTCTTCAAGTAGACGGAGCAATGATGAGTTAGAAAGTAAAGACCTTTTAATCTTTCTTGAAATAATAATGTATAAAGGAAAAGAGTTAGAATGATTATTTAATAATTTATAAAGATTAGTTAGACTAGATACTTTATTAAAGAAATAATCCTTATCTTTTCTTTTTATTATGACTTTATCTTTATTGTCATTTGTAATTAAATAACTAGGATAATTAGTAGCTTTTAAATATTGATAAATAGTATCATCACTAGTTTCAAAAGAAAAGTTTAAATCTCTATATTTTTGTATTTCTACTAGAATTAAGTCAATAAATAGATTAGTCTTATTTCCTAAGCTAGAAATATCTAGAATCAGTTCTTTTTGATAATTTTTAAATATTTCTAATGTCTCTTTAAGAGTATATAGATTCTTACTACTTTCCTTAATCTCTTTAAAAGTTAAATTAGTAAGAGAAAGACTTGTTTTACTAGGTAATATTATAACAACATTGTCACTAGTAAGTGTAAGTTTAAGTCTAAAACCAGTGACAAACTTATTGGTTAAAAGAAGATTGTCATTATCTTCTATCATGTCATCGATAATTAATTTCATTAAGCCTCCTTATAATATTTTATGCTTTTTCATCTTCAAAAAGTCCTAAAAATGTGATATAATATCAGGCAGAAGAAGAGGTGGTAGTTGTGGCATTGAAAGATGTTAGAGGGATAGGACCAAGGTCTTTAGTCCTTTTAAATAAAATAGGGATTACCACAGTAGATGATTTGGTAACCCATTATCCATTTCGTTATGATATTTTGAAAAGAGGATCACTTACTGAGACAGTTGATGGTGATCATATTATTATAGATGGAAGAATAGAAAGTAGTCCAATCTTAGTTAGATTCAAAGCAGGGCTTAATAAAATGAATTTTAGATTAGTTACTTCATCAGGAGTGGTTGGTATTTCAATATTTAATAGGGCCTTTCTAAAGAGTCATTTAGCAGTAGGAACTGGTGTTACAGTAATAGGTAAATTTGATAAGAGAAAGAATGTTATTACGGCATCTGATATAAAATTAGAAACATTATCAGCGAAGATTAAGATAGAACCAGTTTATCATTTGACTAGTGGCCTTACTAATAAGAATATGTCTACTTATATAAATATGGCTTTACTAGGTAATTATAAAGAGATAACAGATTTTATCCCTTTAGAGTATCAAGAAAAGTATAACTTTGTTAATAAAAGAACAGCTTTAAATATAGTCCATAATCCACCTTCTCTTGAAAAGTTAGAGGAAGCGAAGAATAGGCTTAAGTATGAAGAGTTATTTTCTTTTATGTTTAAGATTAACTATTTAAAAATGGAAAATAAGAATAAAAATTCTGGTATAAAAAAAGAAATAGATACTAAAAAAGTAGAAAAATTTATTAAAACCCTTCCTTTTGAGCTTACAACTGATCAGGAAAAAGCAGTTTCTGATATTGTAAAAGACTTAGCTAGTGAAGGAAAGATGAATAGGTTATTACAAGGTGATGTTGGTAGTGGTAAGACAATTGTTTCTTTTCTTGCTATCTATGCTAACTATCTAGCAGGCTATCAGAGTGCTTTAATGGCACCTACTGAGATACTTGCTACTCAGCATTACAATAATATGAAAGATATCTTTAAAGATACTGATATAAATATTGCCTTATTAACAGGCTCAACTAGTAAGAAAGATAAAGATAAGATTTTAACAAGTCTTGCTAATAATGATATAGATGTAATTATTGGAACTCATTCTTTAATTCAAGAAGAGGTAGAGTATAACAATCTAGGATTAGTTATTACTGATGAACAACATAGGTTTGGAGTTAATCAACGAGCTAATTTAGAAAATAAAGGTAAGAAACCAGATACCTTATATATGAGTGCTACTCCCATACCAAGAACTTATGCTTTAACAATCTTTGGTGATATGGATGTATCTACTATTAAGACAAGACCAAAGGGTAGAAAAAAGATTCATACAGTGTTAAAGACAGAAGCTGAAATGAAAGATGTTTTAGCAATGATGTATGAAGAATTGAAGCAAGATCATCAGATATATGTAATAGCACCTTTAATAGAAGAAAGTGAAAATAGTGATTTAACTAATGTCAATGAACTTAAAGATAAATTAACAGTCGCTTTTGGTAGTAAATATAAGATAGGACTAGTTCATGGTAAGATGGCAACAGCAGCTAAAGATAAGGTTATGAATGATTTTCTTCTTAATAAGTGTCAAATACTAATTAGTACAACTGTTATTGAAGTAGGAGTAGATGTTCCTAATGCTACTATGATGGTTATCTTTGATGCTAATAGATTTGGACTTTCCACCCTTCATCAGTTAAGAGGAAGAGTAGGAAGAAATGATTTACAGTCACATTGTATTTTAATAAGTAATCAAGATACTGAAAGACTTCATATTATGGAAAAGACTACTGATGGGTTTGAAATAAGTGAAGAAGACTTTAAACTAAGAGGCCATGGTGATTTATTTGGTACTAAACAAAGTGGTGACATGTCCTTTAAAATAGCTAATATAAAGAATGATTATTCTATTCTTTTAAGAGCGAGAGAAGATTCTTATCAGTATTTATTAAAGAAGACAGAAGAAGAAAAA
>CAVLCG010000103.1:0-4075 GCA_963661445.1 bacterium
GTATAGATAATTAAAGTCATCTAGTTCTTTTCTTTCTTTTTTCTTTTCTACTAAATCATAATCTTTTAAGTAACGATACCCTTCTCTTTTATTAGCATTTTCTCTTAAAGAGTCTAATGGTACCGCTTCTATTTTTGAAACATCAGTAAAATTAGTATACTTTTCAAAGTTATTAAAATCATCATATAAGTTTTTATTTCTACTAGTTCTTGTTCCTACTGTTTTATTTTCATTATCATATCTATTAACTCTACTAGTTCCATTACTCACCTGTATCACCTACTCTTATCTAAAATAATCATACCACATCTAACTAGTTTTGGGAAGAGAAAACACTTTACTAATTGGTAGATAATACTATATAATTAGGAAAGGAGGAAAGTTTATGAAAGTAAAAGTTAATCGTGATGCTTGTATCGGTTGTGGTGCTTGTGCAGCTATTTGTCCTGATGTTTTTGAAATAGATGATGAAGGACTTAGCAAAGTAGTTAATAGTGATGTTAAAGATGAAAACGTTGATGATGTAAAAGATGCTATTGACTCATGCCCAACTGGTGCTATTGAAGAAGACGAATAAGACTCTAGGTAATTATCCTAGAGTCCTATTTTTTTCTTGCTTTATAAATCCGTTTATTATACAATTTTATCAGGAACATTTAATGTGAGTGTCACCCTCCAAGCTCATAAGAGAAAGGAGGTAGATATTAATGAAAACTAAAACTTTTATAATAAAAGTTCTAAAGCTCATTGCTATCATTTTATTACTTTCTACCTTACTGGTATTAGCAATAAAAAAATAGACACTCTACAGCATTGATAGAGTGTCAACACCATACATGGAGGAGACATTCACTTGCAAAATTAAATGTTCCTCTTTTTATTATATGCAAGTTTCCTTGCTTACATACTAATAATAGCATAAATTAGTGTTATTGTCAAAAAACAAATAGCCAATTTAACCAACAAATTCTTCAAAAGTATATTTATTTTTTATGCAAATTCGGAATAGCACTCCAAATTTGCATAAAAAACAGTGCTTAATTATAATTTTTGTGATATAACATTAGCAAATGAGGTGATAAACTATTAATTATGTTAGTAGAACAATGGAAAAAACAATTAAAAAGTTCATTGGAAAATATCCTGTAATTATGGTTATAGGTCCAATACAGGTAGGTAAAACAACTCTACTCAATTATTTAAAATTTAAATCAAGTAAAAAAATTAACTATGTTACTCTAGACGATATGTTAATAAGAACTCAAGCTAATGAAGATCCTGAATTATTTTTACGAACACATGAAGCACCACTAATAATTGATGAATTTCAATATGCCCCTAATCTTTTAGCCTATATAAAAATAATTATTGATGAAGCTAGACAAAATGAAATATTTAATAATAAAGAAGAATCTGGTACTATGTATTATCTAACGGGCAGTCGAGTATTTGAAACAATGAAAGATGTTTCTGAATCTTTAGCAGGAAGAGTTGGAATATTTGATTTATTTGCTTTCTCAGATAGAGAATTATATAAAATGGAGGAGCCAATCTTTAACCCACAAATCGACGTCATTAGAAAAGTAGAACCTACAAAAAGATTATCCACTAATCAAATATTTGAACGTATTTTAAAAGGTAGTTATCCTGATGTTCAAGCAGGAAGAGAAGTATCTATAGAAAATTATTATAGTAACTATATAAGGACTTATATTGAAAGGGATATTAGACAATTAATCAATATTAAAAACGAAATAAAATTCACTAAATTTATATCAGCAGTAGCTGCAAGAACTGGACAAGAGTTTAATGCTAGCAAAATAGGAACAGAAATTGGAATCGATGGTAAAACAGCAGATGACTGGATTTCAATTTTAAAGAATACGGGTATTATTTATTTGCTACAATCTTATACTAATAATAATGCCACAAGAGCAGTTAGAACTCAAAAAGTTTATTTTATGGATACAGGACTAGCTTGTTATTTAACTGGATACACTGATAACGAAGTATTAGAAAAAAGCTCTTATAGTGGTGCAATTTTTGAAACGTATATAATTAGTGAAATTATTAAGTCTTATAGTAATAATGGAATTGACCCTAAAAGATATTTATATTTCTATCGTGATAGTAATCAGAAAGAAATTGATTTATTAATTATTAATAATAATACTGTATATCCAGTAGAAATTAAGAAAAGCAGTAACCCAGGAATTAGTGCTATTAAAAACTTTAATGTAATAGATAAATTTAATATGAGTAACGGAAATGGTATTGTCTTATGTCTTTGTAGAGAGATTAATGCTCTAGACAATAATAACTATTTAGTACCAATTGAGTATATTTAAAAATGACCAAGTTTTTTACTTAGTCATTTTCTTTTCTAAAGCATATACCTTTGCTACTTCTTTCTTAGTTAAAGGACGATATTCTCCACTCTTTAAACCATCTAATGTAAAGAAATAAACTTGTTCTCTAGTAAGTTTTAATACTTCAAAACCAACCTCATTTAACATTCTCTTAACTTGATGATTAATACCTTCATGAATAGTTAATTCTACAAAAGAAGTACCATTCTTATAATCTATTCTTTTAACTTTAGCTCTTGCACATCTTACCTTTTTATTATCAAGTACTACTCCACTTTTAAGTTTAGCAATAGTATCTCCCCTAACAATACCTTTAACTTTAGCAAGATATACTTTATCAACCTCTTTATTAGGATGCATTAAAAGATTAGCAAACTCTCCATCATTAGTAAGTAATAAGACACCAGTAGTATCATAATCAAGTCTACCAACAGGATAGATTCTTTCATTAACTGGTATTAAATCAGTAACAGTTTTTCTATTTTTATCATCAGTAACACTAGTAATAACACCTCTTGGTTTATTAAGTAAGAAATAAACTTTTTCTTCCTTAGTTAATATTTCACCATCAACTTCAATTCTCTCTTTACCAGTTACTTGATAACCTAACTCTCTAATAACTTTCCCATCAACACTTACTCTACCTTCAAGCATTAACTTTTCAGCTTTTCTTCTAGAAGTAATACCACTAGCAGCAATAACTTTTTGTAATCTTTCCATCAAAGACCAACTCCTTCAATAACAATAATATAATATCATTAATCATTAGGAATTTAAAGAAAAAGTTTATTTCTTCTCATATTGTAAATAATTTAGATTATTACTTTTAACTATCTTTCTTCTAGTACTAGATACTATTCTTCTTATTATTCTCTTATTTCTTACTTTATAATTAACTCCTAAAAAAGTAAAACCCTCACTAGATTTATATATCTTTGTTTTATTATTAAACTCTAAGTAATAATCATTTTTAACTATACCACTAAGTATAGTTAATATTTCTCTTAATCTTTCTTTACTCTTATCTATAATAATACCATCATCCATATATCTTATATAATACTTACATTTAAGTTTTTCTTTAATGAAATGATCTAAATCATTTAAATAAAACACTGCTAAAAATTGAGATGTATAATTACCAATTGGTAGTCCGACACCATTTCTATAAATATTATCAATTCCCAGTTTTCTAATAGTTTCATTAATATATATTTGATTAGTAGTATTAAGAATATCCTTAATAATATTTAAGTCCTCTTTATTTAAATATAAAGCTAATTTATTAAGTAATACTATATGACTTATATTAAAAAAATACTTACTAAAATCAAACTTTAGAATATAAAACTCTTCACTACTATTTATAATCTTTACTAAATACTTATCTAAAAGATATCTAGCATATCTTGTTCCTCTTCCTATCCTAGTCGCACAATTACTATCTATTAAATACTTATCAAGTGGTAAAAGTATCTTCTTACAAACTACATGATTAATTATCTTATCTTCTAACTTACTACTCATAATTAATCTTTTTTTCTTCTCTCTTATTACAAAAATATTATATTTACTATAAAGATAACCATTATTAAACTTATCTACCAACATATTACAATTAGCATAATAATTCTTTTCAAAAAGGTATAGTTTCTTCTTATTCCTAATACTCTTTCTAATCTTTAAATAAGCTTCTTCTATATCAC
>CAVLCG010000104.1:0-4070 GCA_963661445.1 bacterium
TTAGCTACTTACTTTACTACATAAAGTTACGAGTATCTTTTGGACTTTAGTTTGTATAGCAACCTAATCCGTTTATGTAGCCTTGTAGTAAGTTCCTGTTCGTTAGCCCTCGATTTTGTTTCACACTTCCTTTGGCCCCAACCTCACGATTGATGCGTTGTGCTTTCCTAATACTTCGTCGATACCTACGCGTATATTGGACTTTCACCAACTAGATATATGCCATGCACGGCACACTATAAAAACTTTACTACTTAAGTATAGCAAAGTTTTTTTACTTTTTAAAGACTATTCTGTTCTAAGAGCAATAACCGGATCTTTCTTACTTGCCATCTTAGCAGGAATGAAACCACTAAGTACAGTTAAGGATACACTTATTAATAAGAGAATTAGAGCATGAACCGGATTAAGTTTAGCAACAGAAGCTAGTCCTGATAAATCTTCTATTATCTTATTAGCAGGGAATGTTAATAGATAAGCAATAACTAATCCTAATAGACCACTACATAGACCAATAAGCATTGTTTCAGCATTAAAGACTCTAGTTATATCTTTTGCTCTTGCACCTAAAGCTCTTAAAATACCTATTTCTTTAGTTCTTTCTAAGACAGATATATAAGTAATTATAGCTATCATTATACTAGATACTACTAAAGATATTGATGAGAAAGCAATTAATACTACAGTAATTGCATCCATTATTCCACTAGATAAACTACTCATTAATTTTGCCATATCTGTATAAGTTATCTTATCACTATCTGCTTTATTTTTATTATATTTATCTAGATAATTTGTTATTTTATCTTTACTAGCAAAATCTTTTGGATAAAGATAAATAACTGCTGGTGTCATATCTGCTCCTAAATAAGCTAAGACATCATCTTTAGTAGTTGAATCATCAAAACTAGTGCCAGTTAAAATATTATAATCTTTATCTTCTTGAGCTTTTACTATATCACTATCTTTATTTATAGAAATAATTTTATCAACTAAAGCTCCTGTATAAAATATTGCTGCTTGATTAGTAAACATTTCCTTATCTTCTTTTCCTCTAATAATAGCTTTTATCTTAACAGTTATACTATTAGCATTGTTATATGCTTCTTCGTAGTTACTAGTTGGTATAAAGTTATTAGCTATCTTCTTATAATAATCATTATTAGTAACTATCTTAAACTCTTTATTCAAGATATCATCAAAGGATATATTTTTAGATGAATCAAGTCCTAAAGATTCAATTAGTGTTTTGCTAACCTCATTTTTGGAATCTATTGCTAAAATCAAGCCTTCTTCTTTACTATCTATCTTACCTGCTAAAACATCATAATTATCTTCTACTATGCCTGATTCTTTATCTTGAGTCCTAGTAGGAAAAACTTGCCATACCATACTATTTGCCATATCTACTTTTTTATAATTATTACTGTTATCTTTAGTTATTAGATTAAGTCCCGTTTTCTTAAGATAAGATATACCACTTAAAAGATTACTATCAATGTTTTCTATATAATTTATATAATCTTTAGTTATATTGTTAGTATGTACTATTTTTTCCATAACAGATTCTGTTGGTTTTACTATCTTTTCAGTTGGATACTTATCTTTTTTATTAGTTGATGTTTGCATTTGTTCTTCCAAAGTATCCTCATCCATTTGCATAGCTTGACTACTAATAGTTATAGGCATCTGTGATAAGGTACTTTTCTCAAACTTATCTATTTGTAGTTGAAAACCATTGGAAAGTGATAAAATTAAAGCAATACCAATTATACCAATAGAAGCAGCAAAAGCAGTTAGAAAGGTTCTTCCTTTTTTAGTCTTAATATTATTGAACGATAAGTGAATAGCCGATAAATAACTGAGCACTGTTTTTTTGATATGAACTGTTCCCGTATCTTCTTCTTCCTCTTTAATTGGATTAGAATCAGATAGTATTTCTCCATCTTTAAATTCAATAATTCTACTAGCATAATCCTTGGCAAGTTCTGGATTATGAGTTACCATTATTACTAATTTATCTTTTGCTATTTCTTTAATAAGATTCATTATTTGAACACTAGTAGTAGAGTCAAGTGCACCAGTTGGTTCATCAGCTAAAATAATATCGGGATTATTTACTAGACTTCTAGCTATAGCTACTCTTTGCATTTGACCACCACTTAATTGATTAGGTCTTTTATGAGCATGGTCTTTTAAACCAACTTTATCTAAGGCTTCTAAAGCCTTTTCTCTTTTATTTTTTCTTTTATAACCAGATAAGGTTAAAGCCATTTCTACATTTTCTAAAACACTGATGTGACTAATTAGGTTATATGATTGAAAAATAAAACCAACACAATTATTACGATAACTATCCCATTCTGTTGCTTTAAACTTTTTAGTACTCTTTCCATTAATAATTAAATCACCTGAGTCATATCTATCTAAGCCACCAATAATATTTAGTAGAGTTGTTTTACCACTACCAGATGGACCAAGTATAGCAACAAATTCATTTTTTCTAAAACTCAAGTTTACTTTTTTCAAGGCATGTTGAACAAAGTTACCTGTCTTATAACTTTTACTTATATTTTTTAAATCTAACATATTTCACCCTCTCTTTATAAGTATATCATTAGAAGCTAAAAAACAGTCATATTATTTTACAACGACTGCTCTTTTAGATGTATTATTATATATTTGTTCAATTTTACTTTTAGAAACATGCCAACTGGTTCTTCCATCATCATGTGTCCATGGATCAATTAATATTTGTTCTTTAGTAATTGAATTGTACCCCACTAATAATAAGACATGAATATTTTTTGGTGCTCCTTCTATATAGGCTTTAGGTTTATTTAGTTTTGATGTTAAATAAATTATTACGGGATTACCTGCTGATACTTGATTGTCTAAGTCAGTTAATGTTGCTCCTGTCGCATCTTCTATATTCATATATCCAGATGATGATTTACCATAAGCTACTAAAGGACTAGGTGCTATCCAATGTGGTACACTTACTGGATCTTCTGTAAAAATATCATAGGTAAAACCACTAAATGGATCAGTACTTTTAGGCATATTAGTAGCATAAGTTACTAAGTCCATATTTTGTAAATAACCTTTATATTGTAAAGCCATCAACATACATGCCGCTTCACAACCATTAATAACCCCATTTTTATTTTGACTAATATATGGCACATTTAAAACTGTCCAAGCTTCTTTTATTTGTCTTTCTCTTTCTTTCCTAGCCTCTTCTTCTTTTCTTTTTCTTTCCTCTTCTTGTCTTATTCTTTCTTGTTCTTGTCTTATTCTTTCTTGTTCTTCTCTATAAGCTAGTTCTTTATCTACTATATTAAGATAATTATCTTGTTCATTAATTACATCCTGTTGTAATACATTATTTTTTAGGGCAATAACTTGATTTAAATTCTCTCTTGTTATATCACTTCTTACAGTTTGATATGTATTATCAGTAAATAATGATACTACTGATGATTTATAAGTGTTAATATTAGTAACTTGTTCTTTAATGGTATTAATCTTAGGAAGTAATAATTCTTGATGAGCCTTTATTAATTTATTATTTCTTTCTAATAGTTCATTTACCATTTCAAGAGTGGTACTAGACTTAACTATATCATTTTCATAGTAGTTATTAATATCATCTCTAAGTTTAATATATTTATTTAATTCTTGTAGATTTGTCGTTAAATTCTTCTTTTTCTCTTTATCCACAACTAAATCAACTGACTTTTTAACTTTTTCCACAGCTTCCAAAGTAATATCATCTATGGGAATCTTTTTATCCACATCCTTATATAACAATGTATAAGCTTGATAAGTTTTTTTATATTGTAATTCATTTCTATCGTTAACTATCTTAGCCATTCCAAAAAGAGAAACAGCTATAGTCAGTGATAAGATGCCTAATATTATTAACACTTTTTTTCTCATACCGCATACCTCTATTTTAATAATATCTTATATTAAATTTTTGTCAAGAAAAAAACTGTTTTCCACAGTCTTATTATGATTAATCTATGATAATGTCTTAAGTGTTAGTATTTGATTATGTCTCAAAT
>CAVLCG010000105.1:0-3886 GCA_963661445.1 bacterium
TTTATAACATATTTTTCATATGCTCAAAATATGTCATAAAATGCTATACATTTTAGCATAATTAGACATTTTTTGATAGAGTTAATTAATTACCAAGCACAAAAAAGCATCAAAATCTTTAATCTTGACACTATTAATTAGTAATTATACATAGCAATTCATCTTTTCTTAAAATTTTATCCATTACTAATTTACTGATTATTAAAATAAAACTAGCATATAAGACTTTAGTAAAAGTAAAATAAACGCCACCAAGTACTACTATTATCATATTGATAAATAAAGTGGTATTACTAAGAGGAATCTTAAAGTATTTATAAAATATTTGACTAATAATATTAATTCCTCCATTACTAAAACCTACTTTATACATAAAACCATTACTTATTCCTAAAGATACCCCAATCACTAGACAAGTTAGAAGCAAATCAGATGTATCTACTGTAATAATTTTACTAACAAATGATGTTATTGAGACAAAGAAAGGATAAATAAACGTTGCTAATAAACTTGCTATAGTTTGTTCTTTTGATAAAAGAATAGTACTTAATAAAAGACAAATACTACTACCTATAAAGATGATGGTAGAAGGTGATACTTTTAGAAGATGATTAACAATAATTGCTATACCATTCATTCCTCCAGTTACTAATTTTATTGGATATAAAAATAGGTTAAAAACAATACTAGAAAAAAAGAGACAGACTACTAATACTCCATATCGATATAGAATATTTTTCATCTATTCTCCTCCAAACACTTGATATGCATCCGTTACTACAAAGAAAGCATCTGGATCAATTAGATGAATTCCTTCTTTGAATCTATAATATTCTTTTGTTGGTATAACACTCATTAAGACATCCTGATCTTTATCTTTATAACCACCAGTTGCTTCAAATTTAGTAACTCCATGTTTCATTTCTTTTAAGATATATTCTTTAACTTCCTTATCTTTTTTAGTTATTATATAAAAGGCTTTAGCATCACTTATTCCTAGTAGTACTCTATCCATTGCCCAAGTGACTAGATATAAAACTATTAAGGCATACATTAATTTATTAAATCCAAAGGCAAAGAAACCTAATAAGACAATTAATCCATCAGTAAATATCATTGCTTGTCCCATACCTATCTTTAGTTTTTTAGATATAATCATGTTTAAAATATCAGTTCCACCGGTAGAAAAGCCTGCTTTAAAAATAAGTCCTGCTCCTACTCCTTGAAGTAGTCCTCCAAAAATAGCTACTAAAAGCATTTCACTTTGATCAAAACTTACATATTTAGATAGAAAACTAGTCAAGTTTACAAAGATGGGAAATAAAAGTGAACCTAAAATACTTAATCTTGTTTTATCTTTTCCAAGAAAGATATAGGATAGTACCAGTAAAAACACGTTAGCTATTAATATTACATAGGACTGATTAAATTTAAAGAAATGATTTAAGACAATTGATAGACCACTTACGCCACCTGCTACTATATTATTAGGTGAATAAAACAGATTAAAAGCAAGAGCTACTAACAAACAACCAAAGATAAACTGAAAATATCTTTTTACTTTATCGTGTTGATAAATATTATTAATAATCGTTTTAGGATCCATTCTTTTCTCCTTTCAAGTATGCTTCCATGAATGGTTTTAAATCACCATCTAAAACTTTAGTTACATTACTTGTCTCATATGATGTTCTATGATCTTTTACCATTGAATATGGATGCATTACATAACTTCTTATTTGCGAACCAAACTCTATATTCATTTGTTTTCCTTTTTCTTTAGCTAATTCTTGTTCCTTTTTTTGCTGTTCTAATACATAAAGTTTAGACTTTAGAACCTGTAGAGCTGTTTCTTTATTTTGAATTTGACTTCTTTCATTCTGACAAGTTACTACTATACCAGTAGGAAGATGTGTTACTCTTACGGCACTATCAGTGGTATTTACTCCTTGTCCTCCAGCTCCTGTTGATCTATAAACATCTATTCTTATGTCTTTCTCATCAATATTTATATCTATATTTTTATCTATTTCTGGAGTAACATCAACACTAGCAAATGATGTATGACGTCTATTAGATGAATCAAATGGCGACAATCTAACTAGACGATGAACACCTTTTTCACTTTTTAAATAACCATAAGCGTAGCTTCCATCTACTTTGAAAGAAACGCTTTTAACCCCTGCTTCTTCTCCTGCTTGATAGTTATATAATGTTACTTTATAGCCTTGTCTTTCACAGTATCTTAGATACATTCTATATAACATTTCTGCCCAATCACAAGCTTCTGTTCCACCAGCTCCAGAATGAATATCAACAGTACAAGAATTAGCATCATATTCACTATCAAATAGTAAGTATATTTCAAATTGTTCTACTTCTTCTTTTAATTTATCATAATCTTTTACTAATGTTTCTTCTAACTCACTATCTGGTTCTAATGATAATAGTTCTATTAAATCTAGAGCATTCTTAGTATCTCCCTTATAAGAAATTATATTCTCTAAAATTGCATTTATGTTGCTAAGCTTAGAAAAAACACTTTCTCTTAATTCTTTATCATCCCAAAATCCTGCTTCTAATTGTTTTGCTTCTAACTCTTTTTTATCTTTTAGTTTTTTATCGCAGTCAAAGTAACCTCCAAAGTTCTGCTAATTTTTTATCAATCTTTTCATAATTTCTTTTTAATTCTGCTAATTCCATAATAATATTCCCTCTTTCTATTCACATTTTAACAAATTATTTTTTATTAAGCAATTATATGTATAAATTAGTAATTACTGCATAATATATTAGTGGGAAGGGTTCACGAGTTTAGTGAAGATTCCCATTATATATAGATGATACTATTAAGTATCAAAAAAACAATGTAATCAAAGTGATTAGATTGTTTTTTCTTTTACTTTAGCTTTAGTAGTAGCTGATACTAATGATAAGTCACTACCAAGAGAGGCTATTATATCTTCTTTCTTTAATGATGATAATCTTTTTTGTAATAAGTCACATTCTTCTCTAGTCTCTGTTTGGGTATAAAGTTTTAGAGAAGGTAATAATATAATTGGTTCTTTACAAATTCCTACTGTTCTTTTTAAATAATCTAATTGAAAGTCTTCTTTTACTTCATCAATTATTCTTAAGGTTGGTAGTAATAATCCTGTACTTTTATAGTATTCATCTTTAGCTAGTTTTCCAATAAACTTTGCTTGTCTTTCACTTTTAGAACTATTAATAGAATCAGCGGCAGTTAGTAATTGTTCTTTATTTAATTCTTCTTGATCATATAATAATTCATTTATTCCTCTAGCTTGATATTCTTCTTTACTATTTAATACTTTACTAGCTAGTTCTAATGATATATCTTTTTTTATTGCTTCATTATTAAGTAGTATATTCCTCTCTGCTATTCTTTGATAACTTTCTTTTGATTTTTTTAGTAGTATTAATGATTCTTCTACCTCATCTTTTTTATGAATACTAGAACTACACATAACATCTTTCATACAATTAAGTAGTACCTCATCATCTGTTCTTGACAAGATAAAGGAATAATCTAAGATTTCTTCTTTTGATAAAAATGAATAACATAATAGTTTTCTTAATCCCTTAGAGTATCTATTTGTTATTAAATCTTTTAATTCTTCTTTAGTAAATTTTCCTTCTTGTATGGCACTTACTGACATTAGTTCTAATATTCTTTCTATTTGTTTTTTATCAGTGGTTTCATTAAGTAATGTTACTACTAACATATTATCTTTAGATAATCTAACATCATAACCCATATTCTTTAGTTTTTCTTCTACTTCTTTTATCACTTTAAACCTCCAAAATATTACTAGAAATACTATAACACATATTTAGCTAATTATTAATTATTTTATCAAAAAAA
>CAVLCG010000106.1:0-3794 GCA_963661445.1 bacterium
AGCAATTTCTATAAAATTACTCTTCATTTTTGCGTACTATAGTCTGAATAGTTACCCAAAGTGATTGAAATGTGTTAAAATAACTTGTTAAAAGCTGGTTTTTATGATACCATTGGCATATGAGTAGGACTGTTTGCGTATGATAAAAACACAGTACTTGTCATAAAGTTAAGTTATGTTCAATCTATGTGTGGCTTGAATGAAGTGAAAGGAGTAACAACCATGAAAGTATTTTTATGCGGCGGAGGTTCTGGAGAAAAAACTATTTTAGCAAATAAAAAATTAGATGAAGTAATTAACCATAATAAACCAATATTATATGTTCCTTTAGCAATGGATGCAACTAAACATCCATATGATGAATGCTATGAATGGGTAAAAAAAGAATTATCAAATGTTGATGTCCCTTCAATAGAAATGGTAAGATCGTTTAGAGAATTATCTGAAAAAAATTTTGATGACTATTCTGCAATATTTATTGGCGGCGGAAATACTTATAGTTTATTAAAAGGATTAAAAGAAAGTAATAGTTTGGAAAAAATAAGAGATTTCATAAATAATGATGGTGTAGCTTTCGGTGGATCAGCAGGAGCCATTATATTTGGAAAAGATATTGATTGCTGTGGTTGTATGGATAATAATAATGTTGAATTAAAAGACACATCTGGTTTAGATATATTAAATGGAATTTCATTACTCTGTCATTATACAAATAAGAAGTCTAAACTAAGTGAAGAAGAAAATAAAATAAGAATGGACGGAGTTACTAACTATCTTTTAGATTATTCTTTAAATAGAGGAACTGTCATAGGATTACCGGAAGAAGATACTATTTTTGTGGATAATGATAAGATTGAAATAATTGGGACTAAACCATACTATAAATTTACAAATGGTAATGTTGAAGAAAATAATATTGAAAATAGTAAAAACTTAACTAGGCAAAAATAGGAAATGTTTATATTATACTTTATATAAAGTGGTGTTAATAGAAACTTTATGTAATTGCCTTGAAATTAAGTTGTACTTAATCTAGATAGAGTACTTAATCTCCACTCAGATTGAGTACTATTTTTTTTTATAGAATTATGCTATACTCAATATATCATTTGTGATTATCTAGAAAAATATATCATAATATGATAGAAGAAAGGTTGGTTATTAATGATAATTGATGTTATAAGAGGTTTTTTTATGGCTCTAGCTGATAGTGTGCCAGGAGTAAGTGGGGGAACAATAGCATTTTTAATGGGATTCTTTGATAAGTTTATCAACTCTCTAAACTATCTAATAAAAGGAACAAAAGAGGAAAGAATCAAATCAATAAAATTCTTAGCAAAACTATTCTTAGGATGGATTATTGGAATGGGCTTAGCTGTTACTATCTTAGCTAACTTATTTGATAAAGAAATATATAAGATGAGTTCGTTATTCTTAGGATTCATAATAGCGGCGATTCCTGTCATGATTATAGAAGAAAAAGAAGCAGTCAAAGGAAAATATATTAATATAATATGGGCTGTTGTAGGAGCTTTAGCAGTTATATTACTATCATCATTAAAGATGGGAAGTAATCTAGACTTAACTCACTTAAATATAGGAATGCTTATCTATATCTTTGTTGCTGGAATGCTTGCTATCTCTGCTATGGTTTTACCAGGAATATCAGGATCTACTATACTTTTATCATTCGGTTTATATATACCAGTGATAAGTGGTGTTAAAGATTTTCTTCATTTTGACTTTAGTAGTTTTCCCCTTTTATTAACACTAGGACTTGGAATCTTGTTTGGAGTAGCTACAGTACTAAGAGGAATCAAAAAACTATTAGATAATCATCGCAGTGCCATGGTATATGCTATTATCGGAATGATGTTAGGCTCATTATATGCTATAGTAATAGGACCAACTACCTTAAAAGTACCACAAGATGCGATGACTCTTAAGACATTTAGTATTTTATTCTTTATTATAGGAGCAGTAATAGTAGTTGCTTTTCAACAACTTAAAAATCTTCCGTTTTATAAAAAACAAATAGCAGAAGATGAATAGTTAAATCTTTTCTATAACAAAAGAATAATAATAAATAGAAGAAGAATTAGTATGGATAGAAGATACTGATTCTTTTTCTTTGTGATAAAAAGGATAAATGGTAACAACTCTATACTTAGAATCAAGTGCTATTCTTATAATGTCATTTCTAGTAAAATTATTTTGCTTATTAAAATTCTCATAATACCAATTATCACTTAGTAATAAATTGATATTCTTAAGATAACTAATATTTTTAAACTCACCAATTATTTTACCTTTATCTTTAAGATACGGTCTTAAACTATCAAGAAATAGAATAGGACTATCAACCTTTTCTAGATAATTACCAATAAAAACAGTATCAAAATTGTTACCATTTAATTCATCTAAACAACTTACAGTCTTAAAAAACATACTACTAAACTTTCTCTTATTAACATCTTCTTCAAGAGAAATGATATTACTATTTTTAAAAAAATATTTAATTCTTAAAGAGGATACTCCAATAGAGGAATCGTAATCTAGAATATCTTTTGGCTTATTAGCAAGAAAGATAGATGAGTTTTTACTATTATCAAATTCAAAACAAGAAAGATACCATTTGTTTTCAAAAATAGTCCTATTTCTTAATATAAGAGAATTAAACTTATTAATATCTTCTCTAAAACTAGTACCTCTTTCATGATAGACAAAAGAATCATGACATAAAAATAACTTGTAAGAATGGTTTAAAATTTGTAAAGCTAAATCATTGTCTTCAATATAACCAGGACTATATGCTTCATCAAGCATCTTAATCTTATCAATAACTTCTCTTTTAATAAGAAGACAAAAACCAGTTAGAAAAACTTTTTCTTCCCATCTGTTACTATCACTAATATTATTTTTCATAGCCTTTATCTGCATGTCATTATAATCTTTAAAGATAAAATTACACCCTTGTAGATTATCATTACAATTAGAAATAGGTCCAACTGCTCCAATGTTAGACTTAGAATATAAACACTTTCTTAAATTAGTCAACCAGTTAGTAGTTACAATAGTATCATTATTAAGAAGGAGAATATCATAACTTTTATTAGCTCTACTAATTCCTTGGTTACATCCTTTTGGAAATCCCATATTCTCTTTATTATAAATTACAGTAATATCAGACTGAGTCTTTAACCAGTTAATAGTATCATCTTTAGAATTATTATCTACTACTATAATTTCATAAACTTCATCCTTAGTATACTTTCTAATACTTTCAATAGATCTTTTAGTTTTCTCTAAATGATTATAAGTAAGAATAATAATGCTAGTTCCCATTATGTCACCTCATTAAAGAATATGATTTAAAATAATCATTAATAAATTTAACTAGTCGACATCTATTTACAATGAAAGTAAAGAAAATTATTCTTTTTTATCTTAAATATTATATAATTGGTATAGGAATGAGGAGATTATGAGAAATAAAATTAAATATTTTTTCTTAAGTATATTAACAGTTATAGCAATTTCTATTAATAAAAAAATGATCTATGAAAAATTAATGCCTAATCTAAACATAATAAAGCTAAGTTTCATTGTGATGGCTATTCTTACTATATCTCTATACTTATTCTACAAGCAATATAATAAGAAAATTCATCCGATGAAACATATTCTAGCCCTTATATTTTCTTTATGTTATGTAATAGGTAACAGTTATCAAGAAATATCTTCATGGGATTTAGTTTTTTCAAGTGTTCCATTATTCTTGATAAGTATGGTAC
>CAVLCG010000107.1:0-3793 GCA_963661445.1 bacterium
ATATTAACTCCTCGTGAAAGAAAAATAATAAACATGCGCTACGGACTAAATAACCAAGAAGAAAGAACTCAAAAAGAAATTTCCAAAATAATGGGAATATCTAGAAGCTACGTATCTAGAATTGAAAAAAGAGCCATTACTAAAATTTTAAGAGAATTCATAAAAAATAAGAATTATAGCGATTAAACTATAATTCTTATTTTAATTTATCTTCAATCATTAAAGCAAGCTCTGATGCATATTTTTTTATTTTTCCTAAATCATTACCCTCAATCATAACTCTTATCAACGGCTCCGTTCCACTAGGTCTTACTAAAACACGCCCATCACTACCAAGCTCATTACTAATTCTATCAATCTCATCACTAATTTCATCATCAGTATAAAAATCATTCTTCTTCTCATTCAAAACATTAACATTAATCAATACTTGTGGATATTTTTCCATAACGCTAGCAAGCTCATTCAAACTTTTACCACTTCTCTTCATAATTTCAAGCACTTTAATAGAAGTCAATTCTCCATCACCAGTATTTGCAAATTTTTTAAATATAACATGACCAGATTGCTCTCCACCAAGAACATATCCTTTTAGTAACATTTCCTCCAAAACATACCTATCCCCAACTTTAGTTGCCACAAAATTAATTTTTTTATCTTCACAAAACTTAACAAATCCCAAATTACTCATTACTGTTCCAACAACCGTATCTCCTTGAAGTTCTCCTCTAGCATACATATCATTTGCCAAGATAGCTAAAATATAATCCCCATCAATAATATTCCCCAAAGAGTCTACCATAATACATCTATCAGCATCTCCATCATAAGCAATTCCACAATCAAAGCCTTCACTAACAACCTTTTCAATTAATCCATCAATATGAGTAGAACCACAATTATCATTAATATTAATACCATCTGGTCTACAATTAATAATATAACTATCTGCCTCTAACTTCGAAAACAATGCATTAGCAACAGCAGAAGCAGATCCATTAGCACAATCAACAGCAATCTTTAAACCATTTAACTTAACACTACAACTATTAGCAAGATGTTCAACATAATCAACAATTGGATTATAGCCTGCTAAAACATGACCAATTTTATCACCAAAATTTTTATAATCATCAATATTATCCATAACATCTTCAATCTCATCTTCCAAAGCATCAGGAAGTTTATATCCCATTCTATCAAAAATTTTAATACCATTATACTCACTAGGATTATGACTAGCTGATACCATAATACCAGCCTGAGCCTTATATTTACTAATTAAATAAGAAACACAAGGTGTAGGAACTACCCCCAAATTAATAACATCAACACCTACAGAACATAAACCAGCAATTAAACTACTCACTAGCATATCACCACTAATTCTTGTATCCTGCCCTATCAAAATCGTAACTTTCTTTCTCTTCTTAGTTAGTACAATTGCTGTAGCAATTCCCAAATTCATAGCAAACTCAGCTGTTAAATCTACATTAGCAATCCCTCTAACACCATCCGTACCAAATAATCTTCTCATTATCTTACCTCTTTTCTAACTATCTCTGAACTACTCTTTACAATACAATTTTCTAAAATAACACCTCTAACTCTAGTTAATGGATAAATAGTCACATTAGAACCAATAATTGTTCCTGGAAATAAAGTACTATTACAACCAATTTCTACATAATCACCAATAATAGAGCCCATCTTACGAAGAGATGTATCTATCTTCTCACTACCATTCGAAATAACAATATTACTACGATCACTCTTAATATTAGCCGCAACAACTCCAGCCCCCATATGCGAATGATACCCCATAATAGAATCTCCTAAATAATTAAAATGTGGAATTTGACAATTATCAAAAATAATAGAATTCTTTATCTCACAAGAATTACCTATAACACAATTACGTCCCACTATAACACTACCTCTAATATAAGCACAATGCCTAATCTCAGCTTTCTTATCTATAATACAAGGTCCAATTATCTTAGCACTCTCATCAACATATGCATCTCTAGAAATCCATATATCATCCCCAATCTTCTCATATTCATCACTATCTAATTTACTTCCAATTTTAATAACCCAATCTCTAATTTTTGGAATTATTTTAATAAAATCATCACACTCTTCAAACATTTCTTTACTAATAGTGTGATTTATATCTACATACTTAATTATATCCATATCAAATCCTCCTATGCTAAACATAATAATCTTATCACAAAATTACAAAGAAAAAAAGAGAAAACATCAAGTTTTACTCTTCAGAGTGTTGACAAAGTTCAATACTCTTTTCTTTTTTTCTAAAATATTGTATAATTACCTTGTAAGGTTGCTTATTATCTCAACAATTTTAAGCTTACAAACCTTACTTTTTTATTGTAAAAATGATATAATTATATTGTTGAGATAATAAGAAAGTAAGTGATAAAATGATAACAATAAATAAAAATATTCAAAGTGAAATCTTAATGACTACTATGGAAGAAATTGTCCCTCAAGATAGTTTGTTTCGAAAAATAGACAAATATATAGATTTCACTTTTATTTATGATAAAGTAAAAGACCTATATTGTGAAAACAATGGCAGACCAAGTATAGATCCTGTAGTTTTATTTAAAATAGTATTTATACAAGCTCTCGATGGAATAAAATCAATGAGACAAACTTGTAAGAAAATAAAGGTAGATGCTGAATACAGATGGTTTCTAGGAATACCATTTGGGCAAGATACTCCACATTTTTCAACTTTCAGTAAAAACTATGAAAGAAGATTTAAAGATTCAAATATATTTGAAGAAATATTTGTAGAGATAGTAAATCAAGCAATAAAATATAACTTAGTAGATGGAAGTACATTTTATACAGATTCAACGCATAAAAAAGCCAATGCCAATAAAAATAAGTATTATGATGAAATTGTGAAAGGTGTTAAAGAACGTAGAAAATGGTTAGAAGAAGAAATAAATGAAGAAAGAATAAAACAAGGAAGAAAACCATTTGAATATAAAAATGAAATTAAAGAAAAGCATGTAAAAGTAAGTACAACGGATAAAGAAAGTGGATATTATCACAGAGATAATAAAGAAAAAGGATTTATGTACTTAGACCACAGAACTGTAGATGACAAATGTAATATCATTGTAGATGCATATGTAACAAAAGGAAATGTTCATGATTCTGGTCCGTTTATAGAACGAGCAGAATATATAAAAAGTAAGTTTGGATTTGAAATAAAAAAATATGCAGTTGATTCAGGATATTTAACTTTAGATATAAAGAAATATTTTATAGATAATAATATATTTGGGGTATTTGGATATAGAAGATATGGTACACCAAAATCACGAAAAGAAAAAAGCAAGTATAAATATGTAAAAGAATTAGATATATATTATGAAAAAGGAACTGGAGAAGTGTTAGAATATAACGGCTTAATAGATAAAAATGGATATAAAACATATAGGAATTTAGATAAAACAAAATTAGTAAGAAGACATATTCATGAAGAATGGAATGAGCATTTTAGAGAAAATAGACTTTCAAAAGAGGGAAAAGAACTTTATCAAAAAAGAAAAGAACATGTAGAAAGAAGTTTTGCAGATTCAAAACAAAATCATGGATATAGATATGCTATGTATAAAGGAGTTAAAAAAAATCAACATTATACATGGCTTATTTGTGCTGCCCAAAACATGAAAAATATAGCAATAAAAAATGATAATGTAGGAAAGAAACCACTTGCATTATCATTATATATCTATAATTTTATAAAAAT
>CAVLCG010000108.1:0-3762 GCA_963661445.1 bacterium
ATATTATTGTAACGCTTGGTAATTCTGGTGTTATCTATGAGCAAAATAACAGTGTTCAGTATATGCCAACCATTCCTGTTAAAGAGGTCGACAGAACTTCTGCTGGCGATGCTTTTGATGGCGCTTTTGTATACGCTTTAAGTAAAGGCTATGATATTGAAAAATGTATGCGTATTGCCAACATTGCTGCCGGGCTTTCAACAACTAAATTTGGTGGTAAGACGTCATTTCCATTGCTAAGCGATGTGATAAGCTATTATGAAAATAAGTTTGGCTCAATTGAGCCTTCAGTACAAACACCAACTACCAGTGAAACAAATATAGAACAAAATAGTAACTCTGCATCTCCTGATAGCCTATGATCGCATGGAATTATTATCCATCTATTGATTTACATGGAGAGGCTGCTATTACGGCATATACAGTTGTCGAAGAGTTCATTAATGATAACATTCACTTAGGCCATGAATACATTTTGATTATTCATGGCAAGGGTACCGGTAAACTAAAGAGTGAAGTTCATCGTATATTAAAACAAGATAAAAGAGTACTTGAATATCAACTTGATCCTTTTAATTTGGGACAAACTATTGTTAGACTGAAAAAACGTGTAAATAATTAAAAAAATCATAAAATATACGTTACTATTCACAGCCAAATAAATTAAAACACTCAAAATAACGACTATTTTTCAGTCGCTATTTTCAAAATCTCATCTAATTCGTAAGGATTACCATTCATAAGTCTTACGCATGCCTCAATTATATTAATACCATTCTTCTTACATGTTTCAATATAACTTCTAATTGTTGCATAATACTTAACATATTCAATACTCTGAAACTGCCCACTTATTTTCATCTTGGATTTAACTGGTCTTAAATTTCTTTCTGAATTATTATTTGTTGATGGTGCCTCAAAGTGATATACCCATAATAAGTAATTTTCTCTATATTTTTCTAAATCATTAATAAAACTTAATTCTTCTGTTTTATAAACATTTTTTGTGATGGGTTCTTCATTTTCTTTTCTTGCTTGTTCTAGAAATTTACTATAATTTTCTTCTACTGCAGTTAGGTATTCTTTTTCAAATTTATTTTTACCTTCTTTTATTGCTTTATTTCTGTCTTTGTTTACTTTTGATAAATACTCGATCATTTTCTTATGACTATTATGATGAGTTCTTTGATGCATTTTTATTAATCTTCTTATTAAATGAATCAAACATTCTACATTTTTAAAGTCATATTTATCATTATAATTGTGTAACAAATGATCATGCATGACTATAGTTGTACTTGGTGTATTTGCTAATATTCCATCTTCATCTAAACTTGCTTCATTTTTTTTCTCATGTCCTAAAAATAATGCAACATTATCTGTACAATAAGTTCTTAATATAGCATTCTTAGTATTTACATTTACTACAGCATCATCCCACCCATATACTGGTGAATTAGTTATATGTTCTGTTAAATCTTTTATAAATTTTTCTAGATATTCAGAGGCTCGTTTCTGTAGTTTTGTTACATATCCTTCACTCATACATATTTCTTCATTAGTTATTCCTTTTATTAATTTTACCGTTTTATTAAATGGTGTATAAATATCATTTGTTAAACATATTGCTAGCGATTGAACCGTTTTACCATATTGTATTTCTTCTTTTAAATCATTTGGTATATCCGCATGAAATTCTTTACCACAATCTTTGCATTTACAATTAACAAAATTATTTATTCTTTTTATTAATACTACCTCATAATCCAATTCTTCTTTATCTATACCAGTTTCTAGTCTTTCTAAATTTTTGCTATGACAATATTTACATTCTGTTGGTATTATTTCTAGTATTTCTGTAGCTTCTTCTTTTTTAAATGGTACTAGTTTGCTCTTTTTATGTCCTTTCTGTCCTCCTTTATTTTTATCAGTTTTTTCACGTGTATTTGGTATATATTTTTGTTTACCTATTGGTGTTTTACTTGTTGGCAAGCCTGAATTTGTTGAATCATTATCCATGATTGATTGCATTTTTGATATTTGTCTTTTTAGAGCTTCTATCTGTGCATCTTTATCTTCAATTATTTTATCTTTTTCATTTAATTGTTCTTTATATTTAGTAGTTCTTATTTCAACCTCTTTTTTTATTATATTTTCTTGTTGCTTAATTAATCTGTTATATCTGAATTGTAAATCATTATAATTGCTACGTATTTTGCAATTATAAGCTTGCATTTGTTTAATTGTAAAAAGTTCTTCTATTTCTTTTGCACTTATATTTTTCATGGATAGCCTCCTAACAATTAAATGTTTACCTTATTTTTATAAAAAAAACAAGGGGTTTATCGCATTTTGTGGATAACCCCTTGAATTTTTAATACTTATCAACATTAGCATCAATCATTTTTTGAATTTCGGCTGTGAATAGTAACATATGTATCTTGTTATAATATTAAAGATATGCTATTATTTACTTAGTAAAAGATAATAAGAGAGGAAGAAAAATGGTATGAAAAATAATAAAATAACAAATTTAAAATCTAAAAATGGGGGGGGGTATTCTAAATTAAATTTTAGAACAATCTCTCTTATTTTCATACTAATATTAATAATATCATTGCTAGGTGTTAGTTTTTCTTACTGGCGTTTTGGGAGTATTCAAAATGATAAGAATATGGCCAGTAGTAAATGTTTTAAAGTAAATATTACTAATGAAAGTGACGCTATTACATTAAATAACTTGCATCCTATAACAGATGAAGAAGGATTAAAGAGTAATAGTTATTCTTTTACTATAGAAAATACATGTGATACATATGCAATGTATCAAGTAAACTTAGAAGATATATTAGATGATACAATAACAAAAAGATTAAATAATAAATATATAAAAATATCATTAAATGATGGCACACCAAAAGTATTAAATACCTATCAAGGAGTTACACCAACACTAAAAAATGCCGATGCCTCATTTAAATTAACAAGTGGATCATTAAGTCCAAAAGGTAGTAGTAATGATTCAGTAAATTATAATTTAAAATTATGGATGGATTATGATACGCCAGCTATAGATGAAGTAATGAGTGCTACATTTAAAAGTAAGATAAGTGTAGTATCAGTATATACAGAAGAAGAAAATTTAAATAATGAAATAACAATTGCTTATACAAGTAAAGATATAGAGTATAGTAGTATAAGTGAAACAGTAGAGATAATAGGTGAAAGTAAAGAAAAAGATATTATAGAATATAGTGAAGATGGTAGTAGTTATACAAGTGTTGATATACCAAGTAAGAAAGTAACATTAATAAAAACATATAATAAAGAGATTACACCACATATTTATTTTAAAGATGAGGTAGGGAATATCAAAGACGAAGCTATTGAACTGAAATACTTAGATCAAACAGGACCCATAATTTCTTTAAATAAAAGTAATGAATGGGGAGTAACAAACACCATTGATATCACATTAAAAGATGAAAAATCAGGACTTTCTGGTTATGCTTTAACAAATATTGAAACAAACCCAAGTGAATGGACACATGTTAATGGACAAGAAGTGAATATAACAGAAACAGTTTATAACAATGGTAAATACTATATTTATGCAAAAGATGATTTAGGAAATATTAGTCATACAAGTATCGATATTGATAAAATAGATGATATAGCCCCAGTAATAACAAATATAACAGAACAAAGTGAATATGGTTTAACAAGTAAAATAACAATAAATGCAAAAGACAGTGAAACAGG
>CAVLCG010000109.1:0-3751 GCA_963661445.1 bacterium
TAGAATATAGTGGTAATAAACTATATAGAATTAATGGCGAAAAAGTTGAATGGAGTGGTAATAACCCATATAGGATTGGTGGTCGTAGAATTTAACTATGAATAAGTGACAAAAAAGATTGTTTAAAATACTATTAAGAAGTATTATTAAATAATCGTCAATCCAAGTGACGTTAACTTTCTTGGCACTGAAAAGGAAGAGACTTGAAATCCGAAGTAAGGTAAGCTTGACGATAGGTATCTCTATTCCATCGTCTATATATTTATATTAGACATCAAAATTATAGATTAAATTAAATAGAAATCCATATCTCTTCAATTATTCTATAGATAATCTTTTTTCTTTAGTGATATAGTGGTTTAAAGACGCTTCAACAAATTAATTAGTCTTCTAAGAATAATTTCAACTCTGTTATAAATTGTTCTTCGTTTTCAACTATTTTTCCTTCTTCACCTGGGTCCTTGATTGTAAGTACAGCAAATTTGCAATTAGAATCCTTTATTCCAAACATATAATCACTACTATTACTTTTTGATTCTACTTTTGAAGGATAAATCAAGGCAGCACCTTTAAACTTATCTTTTTCTTTTAAAGAAAAATAATAAGAATAAGAATGTAGTTGTCTTATATCTTCGTTATCTACATCTTCATTTTTATAAGTCATCTTTTTAAATTTAGCATCCAAAACATATATTTTTCCTGTCTTTTTATGCGTTAAAACAAAGTCGGGATAATTATTTTTATGATAAAAAGTTTCATCATAAAAAGATATTACTTTTTGAGATTCAATATCCCATTCATCCAAATTAAATCTCATTAAATTATAAAGATACATTTCCCATAAAAATGATGCGTCTATTAAAAAGCCACTTATACCTGAAAATGATTTTGAATCACTATTATTTAAATCTTTGTTACCCAGAAGAACTTTAGCATATTCTAAAGGCTTTTTGTAATCTGAATAAAGACTATTATATAGGCATTTATCTTTTAAAATATCATTAATAGTCTTTTTTGATGGTCTACTTCCTGAATAAAGTTCTAAAAGATGATGCTCAAATTTTGATAAATTTGGTAAAGTTGTATTGCTCAAACTTATCTTGCAGGACTTTATGGCGGTATACAAGACATCGACAATGTTTTGAATTTCTAATTGTTTAGGATATTTATAAGTAATTTTTTTATCAGTTGAAAATATATCATTTCTAATATATTCCTCAATATCAACATTTCCTTTTATGCTATATCCTCTATCTTTTAGATAAACATATTTCTTTGGAATATCTTTAAAAGCGACTTTTCTTAAGGAAATAAGAAATAGATATTGTATAAGTAATGAATAAATACTTTCATTTTCTTTAGCATTATTTTTGGCATCGATATCAGCATAAATGCCACAACAACTATTTAAAATTCTCTTAAAGAATACATCTGAATAATCAGTTTTAATTTCTAATTGCGGAAGTTTATCATCAAAGTTAATAACTCCGCAATATAATCCCGTCAAAATAGAATAATCACCATTTTTATTATCGATTTTATAAATTAAACTGTCTTCTTTTGTATTGCGTTTAAATTTTGAATAATCCGCAGTAATCACATGAATAAATTTGTTTTCATCATTTAAAGACGCCATATTCATGTTTTTATTTTCTATTTTCTTACAAATATCATTTAGTGCAATATTTTTTTCATCATCACTAGGACTACCTTTAAACTTGGAGTTTTCAAGAAAAAGCTTCTTAGAGTCTTCAAAAGAATAGAAATTTGTATTAATTGTTGTTACTAGTTTTTCAACCTTGGCCATATTACTTATATTCCAAAAGCTTTTTTAGCCTTATTGATATAATCGTCGATTTCACTCTCATCCGCAACTTGTCGAATATATTCTGTTAAAGTTCCTAATATATAGTTATCGAATAAATCCACTTTTTTAGATTTCGTGATTTTTTTACTACCTGAAAAATCTTTAATTTTCAAAAAGAACGCATGACCAAACTCGTAATTTTTACCAAGCCTTAGGCCATCTTTATCTTTACTGATCCAATTGTTTAGTTTTTCGCAGCTATCAACATAAGATCTTATTGTTTCAGCATCAAAAGTTTTATCTTTATCTAGTTCCTTTTCCAAAACATCATAATCGCATTGTTTTGAAATCCATTTAAATCTTCTTCTTAAAGCTAAATCAAAAGTATCAATGCTTCTATCAACATCATTCATCATACCGATAAAATGGATATTAAATGGTATTCCAAAATAAACTTCGTCATTTATTTTTTTGTATATTAAATCATCATTATTATCCAACTGAGAAATAACAGATGAAAGAGGTGTAGAAACAAGCTTAATATTAGTTTTTGTATATTCTTTTGAAAAATCATAATCTCTATAATCTTTTTCAAGCAACGTAAAAGTTTCGCCAAATATATTAGATAAGTTGCCTCTATTTATTTCGTCCACAATGAAATAATAATGTGGCCAATCTTTAAATTCGGATGATTTATTTATATTAGGTTTTTCATCTAGGCCTTCATAATAATTTTCATTTTCTTTTTTGACATATATACAAAATTGTTTAAAACTTCCGTTTACTACACTTAAATTAAGATTTCCACCAACCATTTCAAGAGGCTTTATACCTTCAATAAAATCTTGATAAGTATAAGAAGGGTGAAACTGTATATATTTCGATTTCTTGTATTTAACATTATTGATATTTTGCAACTTTTTTATTCCATTTATAACACCATAAGTTTTGCCAGTACCTGGAGCTCCATTAAAAATGATATTTATGCTGTTAAAATCAGAAAATTCTTCAATATTTAGGCTTGAATCAGTAAGAAACCATAAAAAGCTATTTAATTTTCTAAAATCTATTTTTTCAAATTTATCTTTTATATTTAACCATTCTTTAGCTTTTTCATATATTTTTTGGTTCTTTTCAAAGAATGTTGTATTATCCTCAATTTCAATTACTTCATCAAATATTTCAGCTAGTTTATTTATAACCTTATCAGCATAGATCCACATGAAAGCATTTTTATAATTAGAATCTTCTCTTAGTGATTCTAAGACAGTTATTTTTCTTAAAATTTGTTTACAACGAAAATCATCATATTTTTTATCTTTTTCTAGTTTATATATTTCATCTAAAGAATTAGCATCAACTAAAGCTTTAATCAAACTTTGTATATTTTCTTTATAATCTTGTTCTATTTCTTCTTTTTTATCGCAAAAATGTTCATTATATCTATTATTATAAAAATCATAATATCTATCTTTTCTTTTTTCATCTTTTCCAGTATATTTATAAATCATTACTTGATCATAATTACCGATTCTTGCATGACCAAAAAATTTTTCTTTTGTATCAAGAAAGTCAGGAAGATAACCAGCATCATTCTTTAACCACTTTTCTAATGGCAATCCTTCTTTAATTTGTTCTCGATAAACTTCCCAAGCTTTTAAAGCGTTGTTCCATTTATTATCAATACCTTCTTTATTGTTTTCGTTTGTTGTATTCAAATTTTCATCTTTTACATATTCTTCATATAATTTTTTAAATTCATCTTTTTTCATCATGCGCTCCTTTATTCAGCAAAGTTTAATATTTTATTTGTATTACGTATTTATAGATACTTCTTGTAACTATTCTCAAGTATCTCTATTATCTTGTCTTTAACTTTTTTAGGACCAATTACTTCAACATATTGAATATATTGTAATAGCCAAAAGATAATAGAGACGGGAT
>CAVLCG010000110.1:0-3750 GCA_963661445.1 bacterium
AAAGAAAAAGCAGCACCTAATACTACTTTTTCAATTTATAAGTCTGAATAGTTACTACTTCTTAGCAAATTGTAGAGTGAAAGAAATTTGTCCACCTGAAGCATTATTTTCACAATCAACGTCTTGTCCTTCTACCCACATATATACTCTTACTTTAGTTACTCCTTTTTCAAGTTCAAATAATTCTTGATCATCTTGATATCCGTAACTTGTTTGAATATCTGGTGTTACTGTTTGGAAATTATCAGCTTGATCTGTTGCATTAGCTTTAGCAAGAGTAATTCCTGCTGTTGTATCAAATTCTTTCTTAATTCCATCGTATGGAACAAGAGCATTACCTGTTCCTGGATTTAATGTTGTAATACCATAAGTATCACGAGCATTTGCTACACCATATGATGTATGTGAATCATAGTTTGGTTCCCAAATTTTAACTGTTGAGGCTACTCCATTATTTAGTCCTTGAATATTAGCGATTGTATCATCAGCAGTTGTATGTCCTAAAGTTACGAATGCAACTCTAGTAGCATTTTTAATTCCTTTATCTTCTTGGTCTTTAAATTCTACAGTAGAATTACTTGTTAAATTAACTGTCATATTATCATCTGTTTTTAAGAATACATCATAAGCAACAAATTTTCCATTTGAGGCTTCACCTGAGCCATGTGTTTCAGTAGATTTAGTTGAACTTAAAATCCAATCACCTTGATCATTAGCACTTACTGTTCCTAAGAACATTTCCATTTTACCAGTAGCATCTACTTGTCCAACACTTGATACTGGCTCTACTGCTGAAGGTATTTGGTTAACTGCTGTTTTGTATACTCCACCAGCACCTGTAAGATCAGTATTAGTTAAGATTGATTTCCAGTTTTGACCATCAGCTGATATTTGTAAACCACCTTGAGCATTTACATTAACATCAATTGGATTAACTTTTACTGTTTGGTTAGATGTAAACCAGGCATAGGTTGCTGTTCCTAGAAATAATCCAGTAAATAATAATAGTAATAACAGTAACATTAATCGTCTTTGTCTTTTTTTCTTCTTATTTTTCTTTTTCATAATTCACTTCTCCCTCTATTCTATAAAAATATTATCATATTTTGTCGAACACTTCAATATCATTAATCATTTTTTTGTCTAGCATTGACAGTTATTTCTACGTCATCTATCATACTTTGATACACCTCATCATTGTAATCACTGGGAAAATTGATTACTAATTTATAAGTATCAGTCTTTTTTGTTTGATGTGTAAAGTTTTGTAAAATAGAATTATATTTATAAAAATAAGTATTATCAGTATCTTTTACTAATTCTTTAGTACTCATAATATTATCACTACTATCATTTAGATATAGTTTATAGGTTACTGGAATATTAGTAGTTGTTCTAATTTCTAAACTATATTCTAAGTCTACATCACTTACTTTAGTATCATTAAAGTTTGAAACAGTAATTAAATAATTATTATCTTTTCCATCTGGTTTAATATTAGATATTTTTAAGTTTTCTGTTTCTGTTTTAGTATTTAAAATATAGAATGCTATTTTACTTAATGCTTTTCCACTGCTATTTGTTTCAAAGGAAGCATAGGTACTTTTTAATAAGACTAATAAAATAAAGATGATTATTAAGGTTATAGTTATTCTATTTATAGATAGAAATTTATTCTTATTTATCATCTTTATCATCCTTCATTTTTATACCAGAGTAGTAAATAGCAAAATCATCATTTTTACTAAGACGTTTTTTAGAGGTATAGGAAAAAGCTAAGGAGAATAAAAATACAGTTGTACAAATCATGATAATTATTTTAGGAGTAGTAATTACTTTAAACCAAGTTCCATAATTAGGAAGTATCTTTACTACTTTTCCAATAACACTAGTACTACTTACATTTTTATCTTCTGTATTATTAGCATCTCCTTTAGTTATATAGCCATTAGCTGTTTCACTTATTATTCGGTGAGTAACTAAAACTTTATCATCTTTAAAAGTAATAATATCGCCTTTTTCAACATTTTTCGTCAATTTGACAATAATTAAATCATTAGTAGTGATGGTAGGAGCCATACTATTACTGCCAATACTAAATACAGTATAGGAAAAGTAATTAACATAATCTTTACCTAAGATGTTTAAACTAATAAATGAGTATATACAAATTATAATTATTACAGTTAGAATAATTTGTAAAGCATTACTAACTATCTTCATAAGCTTATTCATCTTATCCCCTCCTACTCTTTATATTGACTAAATTTAATAGAAATAGGTATTTCCATCTCTTCAAGACCACTTCCAATTCTTGAATCTAAGTCGTTATACTCTTCATCATCTTGCCAACTGAAAGTGACTTTTATTGTATCTTTTTTTCCTCCCTGAATTTCTTTTAAGGTCATTAACCTTTTATATTTACCATTATCAAGAGTTAATTCTGTACCATTAACCCCTTCTATACTATCTATTTTCATATTAGGATATTTATCAAGAGTGATAGCAAGCTCATAAGTAAAAGATACTTCTGTATCTTTTGGATCTATTATTAATAGAAAAGTTCCAGTAGTGCCCGGTGCAAAATAACCTTCACTTACACCACTATTATTAGAATAGGTAATATCAGTAACAGTAAATGTCTCTTCCTTTCCCGTTAAATCATTATCATTAACATAAATATGCCATTTAGCTATTTCTAGTTCATTATCGTTATCTACCTTAGTTTCAAATAATCCAAAACTAGTTTTTATCTGATAAAAGGTAAATACTAATAAGAGTAAACTTAAAATTGTTAAAACTTTTTTCATTCTTCTTTAACCGTAACTGGTGTTTTTATCTCAATAATAACTTGATATATTTCATATAAGAATAATATTAATGTTGGTAAAATAACGATTAATAAATAACCAAATTTAGATTCTAAAACTCTTAAGACAGCTCCTAGTTTAGAGTATATTTTAGCATCACTACACTTACCAATTAACATACTACTAGATACTTCGTGACTATCATTTATAGTAAATGTAGTTTCAGTATCATTTATTTTTTCTTTTTTAGTAACCACTCCTAAATTAATACTAACCTCACCATTACTAACATCATAGAAAAATATTTCATCATTAATATTTACTAAATCATTATTAGGTTTAGTAAAGATAGCTAAATCACCATTTTGATACTTAGCACTTTTCTCATCAATTATTATCAAACTCTTATCATTAAACTGGGTAACTTTATATTGATTATAACCTAATAGAAGAGTTGTAACTATTACAATTATAACTACATAAACAACTGCTATAATGCTACCTAATATTTGTAAAACTTTCTTCATTTCAACTACTCTCCTTATATTTTACATAATACCACAAAAGATAAGTATTTGTCTACTTTACATATTAGCTGTAAATAAAAAAGAAAAAAGAGATAAAGTTTTAAGCTTTTCTCTATTAGTTGTCTAACTACCTAGTTTTATAGTGAAAGGTTCTTCTTTCGTTCCTTTTCCCCCAGTTATTACTACATTTTGTTTTAAATTCATAGCTGGGCGAGAGCCGACCGAATACGTCGGACTACTAAAGTTGCTGCTGTAACCGCCGCTGTGGACGCGACTGACGTACAAGGTACTATTAGGTGTCAACATCCAATAAATAGTATTGTTACCAATTTTATCAAATTGTCCTGCCATTAATTCACCTAATCTTAGTAGTCCTATTTTGGCAGTAGTAGTTGACGTTGTTATATTGCTAC
>CAVLCG010000111.1:0-3730 GCA_963661445.1 bacterium
GTAGTACATCCTGTTAATAAAAATATTGATATAACTAGAATTAATAATTTCCTAGTTTTAGTATTTTTCTTTTCTTTCATATGATATAATTTCCCTTCTCTATTTCTATTTACTATTAATGTTTAATAATAGACTGAATAATTCTTCTTTCAATGACTCATATTTTTTATTTAAAGAACCTCTCCTAATTATTATAATACAATCAAAAGCATTTTTATAGTTTTTTTGAAAATCTGATACTATTGCTCTTGTTCTTCTCTTCATCTTGTTACGAGTAACAGCTTTTCCAAGTTTTTTAGGGGCAGCAATCCCATACTTAGAAAAAGATTCTTTTTTTGTACGATAAAATACAATAAAACTTTTATTCTTCTTAGATGGACATTTCTTTATTATTTCATCAAATATCTTACTTTCCTTTATTATATAATCCTTATTCATATTATAGCCCCTTCCCTAAAGAGTAAAAAACCACTGTGAAAACAGTGGAATTTATTTTACTAATTCTTTACGACCTTTTTTTCTTCTGCTATTTAAGATTTTACCTGCTGAAACTTTACGAGCGAAAAATCCATGCTTCTTAGCTCTTCTACGTTTATTTGGTTGATACGTTCTCTTCATACTTCCACCTCCAGACATGAAATCTACATTATTATAATAATAATCCAATTTATTTGTCAAGAAAATTTAAGTGACTTTTAATAATTTCTCATTTTAGTGATTTAAAGCTCAAAAAAAACGCTAATAAAAAAGAAGAAAAGCATAGTTATCCACATATTCCACAGGGTGTGGAAAACTATTATTCACATGTGCAAAACAAATCTGTGGAAACTGTGGAAAACTCATAATATTCAGCAAATATCGACATTTCACTTGTGGAAAACTCTGTGGAAAACTTGTGGATAAATTTTTTTTGCTTTTTTCTATTTCCTTTTTCCACATTTTAGAGTATCATAATGGTGGTTTATGTGAACAGGGGAGTGATGAAGTTGAATGTAGACATCATATGGAATAACGTATTAAAAGAAATTAAAGAAGAACTTTCTTCACTTGCCTTTTCTACGTGGTTTCAAGACGTTAATCTTAAAGATTTAAAAGACGATATAGCAATTATCATCGTACCAATGTCTATACATAAGAAACATTTACATGATAATTATCAAGATTTAATAAAAAATGCTCTAAATAAAATAACCGGTACAACATTTGAACTAGAATTTTTTCTAGAAGATGAATTTAAAGAAAAAGAAGAATCTATAAAGGAAAAAGAAGAAAAAGAAAGTACTGAGGCACCTGAATTTAAGCAAAAATCAGACTTAAATCAAAATTATACCTTTAATAACTTTATTGTTGGTAACAGTAATAAGTTTGCACAAGCTGCGGCCTTGTCAGTAGCTGAAAATCCTGGTAAAATTTATAATCCGCTATTTATTTATGGTAATAGTGGCCTCGGAAAAACACATTTAATGCATGCGATTGGTAACTATATAGCACAAAATTCCAATAAACGAGTCTTGTACGTAACAAGTGATCAATTTAGAGATGATTTTGTTAGTATAAATAGGAAAGACCAAGACGGTACCAACTTTAATTACAAAGAGTTCTTTAAAAACAAATATAGAAATATAGATGTACTAATAATTGATGATATACAATTTTTAGGAGGAGCAAATCAAACACAACAAGAATTCTTCCATACTTTTACTAATCTATATAATGATAGTAAGCAAATAATTGTATCATCAGACAGATCACCAAATGACTTAAAACTACTAGCCGAACGTCTTAGAACAAGATTCTGCTGGGGATTAACGGTAAACATAGGACCCCCAGACTTTGAACTGAGGAAAGAAATTCTGAGAAAAAAAATAGTAGCTGGTAACTTTGAGGCAGAAATACCAGAGGAAGTAATTGAATATATAGCCTCAAATATGGGAAGTGACGTAAGACAACTAGAAGGTTCAATAACAAGATTAGTGGCTTACTCAACAATAATGGGAGGCTCAAAAATAAACCTAAGCTTAGCTATTGAAGCACTAAAAGACTTTATTAATAAAGGAATGAGTGAAAAAAATGATATTGCAAGAATTCAAAAGATTGTAGCTGAGTTTTTTCAAATATCAGTGGAAGACATTCGTTCCAAAAAAAGGAGTAGTAACATAGCCTTTCCTAGACAAATAGCTATGTACATGTGTAGAAAGTTAACAAATGAGTCATATCCCAAAATAGGAACTGAATTTGGTGGTAAAGACCATTCTACTGTTATGCATTCTGTGGAAAAAATAGAAATAGAAGTAAAAAATAATAAAGACTTAGCAGGTATTGTGGAAAAGTTATCAAATGACTTAAAATAGTCACCTGTGGAAAAAGTTGAGTTTTCCACAAGTTTTCCACAGGCAAAAAAATCGCTAATATGTTATAATATAAAGGAAATAGAAAGTTTTCCACAGTTTCCACAGCATTAATATTAATAATATATATAAATAAAAGAAAAGAAAGAAGGAATATAAAATGAAATTTTCAATTAAAAAAGAAGTACTATTAGAAGCACTTAATAAAGTGTCAAAAGCAATATCAACAAAAAACGTAATACCAGTATTAGCAGGTATCAAGTTTCATCTTACAAAAAAGAAATTAACTCTTACTGCTAGTGATAATGATATTACAATAGAAACATCAATTCCATGTGACAATGAAAATATAATCTTAAAAGAAGAAGGAAGTATTATTATTCAAGGTAAATATATACTAGATATAGTAAGAAAATTACCTGACCCATTTATAAATATAGAAGTAGTAGATGATTTAAAAATATTAATATACACTGAAAACAGTGAATTTAATTTAAATGGTATCAGTGAAAAAGAATATCCATCTATAGAACTAGTAGAAAGTAAAAACCATATTGAATTATCTAAAACAGTATTAAAGGAAATAGTTAATCAAACTGCTTTTGCAACTAGTATAGATGAAAACAAAGCTATATTAAATGGTATAAACTTTAATATTATTGGTAATATACTAGAATGTAATGCAACCGATTCATACAGATTAGCTAGAAAAGTTATACCTTTATCAACAAGTTCTGAGGAAAACATGAATATTGTTATACCTAGTAGAAACCTTGTAGAATTTACAAGAATACTAGGTGAAGGTGATGAAAAAATAGAAGTACATATTTTCAATAATAAAATACTATTTAAAAATCAAAACTTATTATTTCAATCTAGACTAATAAATGGTACTTATCCAAATACTTCTAATTTATTACCTAAAGAAGATCAAGTAAAATTACATTTCAATATAAATGATTTTTATAATGTAGTTGATCGTGTAAGTATTTTAACAAGTGATAAAGATAAAAATATAGTTACTATGGAAACTAATGGTGATATGTTAATAATGAAATCATCAAGTGCAGAAATTGGTAGAGTAGAAGAAAAAATGTCTATTAAGAAAGATAGAGATTTAGACATAAAAATTTCTTTCAGTGCTAGATATATGATGGATGCTTTAAAATCTTTTTCCACAGATACTGTTGAATTGTCATTTGTAGGAGAAATAAAACCAATTGTTTTAAAAAGTAGTGAAGATGATACTCTAACTCAATTAGTTTTACCTATTAGAACATACTAAAATAAAAAATTTACATATTTTGCTAAAAAAACTGGTAAAAATCAATGTCATTAACTTAAGGATACAGACTTTGAATCTGTATCTTTTTAGGTTATAA
>CAVLCG010000112.1:0-3720 GCA_963661445.1 bacterium
ATACTGTCATTTGAGAGTATATTTCTTGCTTTATAATAGTATCTTTACTGCTTGACATATTTATGACTTTCTATATTAACATTTATACACGGCACACAAAAAAGAAAAATTAATATAAAAATTAATTTTCCGTCTTATTATTTATTTGATTAATAAATATAGAAATTCCTATTATTACAAAGATAAATCCAAAGAATAATGATATTTTTTCAGAATTCATAGCCGTATTAGGAACATTTTCCAATTCTTCATATTTTATGCTTGAGGAAACATCTTTTTTTGAAATTTCATTATCATCTATAACTAATGATGTAGAACTTATAAATTTATTACTATCTGTTTCTGGTTTGTAATTATCATTTATTTTTGCTTGTATTTTTATATTGTAATTTTCATCGTAGAACGTGTCTTCATTAACCTTTTCTGTTGAAATATAAATAATATTATCTTTTTCCGAAATTTTAAAATTAGATGTAACGTCTTCATTTGATTTATTAAATATTTTTATATTATTTTTATCGAAAGTAATATTTTTATCAATTGTAGTTTTTATTTCGAACTTTTTATATTTCTCAACAATTTTTTCGATTTTTGGTACTCTAATATTTAAATTATATGAAATGTCTTTCTTATTTAAATCTATTAAGCTATTTTCTAATTGTTTGTCATTATCCAATGTATATGCCTCTAATATAGTTTTTTCTTCATCATCAATATTTAATTCTATTAAGTTACTTTGATTTAATTCATCTACTACTGAAATATATATTTTATCATTTAATCCACTATTAAGAATTATGTTATTACTATTAAAATCCGTAAATGCATCATTTGTAAAACTATAACTTTTCTTTTTTATTTTAGACAATGAACTAATATTAAGCGTTATTTTAGTTTTATTTTTGTTTTTTATAGCAGATACTCTTACTTCTGGCTTAGTATTATTAAAATTAAATTCTTTTGAAATAGTTTCCACCGTTTCATTATTATTTGCGTCTCTTATTCCGGATTTTATCCAAATGTAATATGTACCAGTTAAACTTTCAAAATCACTTTGAGGTAATTCAATAGTTTTTATTCTTTCATCAACATTACTTAATGTTAGTGTTTTTTCATAAGATGGCTGTTCTGTATTAGATGAAGTTACTGCATAGTATAGTACTTGATTTCCAGGAATATATGATTCTTTATCTTCAATATTTATTTTTATTTGTTTTGTTTTTGTATAATTTTTATCTTCTGTTGGAGTAAATGAAATAATTGGTTTAATATTGTCTGTTTCAATGTCATTAACTGTTACATTAATTGTTGTTTCAGCTTTATTATAATTGGTATCAGTATCCTGTATTAATGTGATACTTGCATTTTCCTTTTTCTTTGCTGTTAGTATAAGTTTTCCTTCTTCTACTTTGCAAGTTATAACATCCTCAGATGAAGACTTACATGTAAGAGTTCCTTTAGAATTAGTATTAAAATTTATAGTTGTTGCGATATTTAGAGGAATTTTAATATTACTATCAATAATTATTTTTGGATTAATTTTATTTATTTTAATACTTGTACATGAACTTGATGCTTGATTTAGATTATTTGTTAATTTTGATGTTGCTTTTACATAATAGTTTCCTGCATTAATTGGTACTATATCAATTGCACTTTTACAATTATTATCAGAATAATATTTATATGTATACTCTAAAGTAAGATTTGTTTTATTGTTTGGTGCTTTGGCTGTTGGAGTATTTGCTTCAACACTTTTTCCATTATAATTTACCTCTTTAGGTTCTAAAGAAATTATTGGATTTCCTCTATTAACTGTTAATTTAGAACATTTAGAATTTGATGCATATTCAGAATTTCCAACTGATGTTGCTTTTACTGAATAATTACCAGTATTAATTATTTCTTGTATTTCATTTTTACAAAATTCATCTGCATAATACTTATAGGTAATATCCGAGTTACTTTTTGATGTTGCATTATTTACTGTTATTTTATTTCCTGTGTATGTAGTTGTATTATCTTGGAATGTAATAGTATCAAGAGTCTTTAATGTCTCATCTTTACAGTTTCCATATCTATCACAAATTTTAACTGATTTATCTGAACTTGTTAGTGTTTTACTTAGAGTTTTTTTATCACTAGATAATGTCCAACCAGACACAGGTTTTATATCTTCTTTTGAAGTAATTATAGCAGTACCATCTGTGTATTTAATACTATATGTTGGACTTTGCAAGACATTAGTTGATGTTGTGTAAATTTTATAAGTATTAGTACTATCATATTTTTGTGAAGCATAGCCTAAATACATTTTATTATCTTTAAATGAAACTGTTTCTAATTCACCTAATCCTGTTGGTGTTTTATATCTTGCTACTAATGTTCCAAAGTATGGAGATGGTGTTCCATCACTATTATATTTAGCATTATAAACATATATTGTTCCACTATAATCATCGTCATAACAATATACTTGATATGTTCCTGGACATTTTGCTGATTCTCCTACCTCAAATGAAGTTACATATAAATATCCATTATTATAATCGAATCCTTGACCTGTTTCTGTATGTGAAATTGGAAAACTATCTTTTGTATTTGCAAAACTACTATCTGTTGATAATGCTGAACCATAAGCCTTAACAAAATATCTATCATCTAATTTATCATAACCAATAGCTGATATTGAACTACCTAATATTTCTTTTATTTTTATTACTCTTGATGCTCCACTTTTAAAAGTTGATGGATTAAATTCCCAAACCGTTGCATACTCATCTGGACCAACTATTAGAATTTTATCTGTTTTTGAATTATATGTCATATCATTGCCATGACCCATATTTCCATAGAGATAACCCAATTGTGTTTTATAGCCATCTCCTCCATACCCAAATAATATTCCTTTAGTAGGATTAGAATTATTACTTGAATAGAAAAATAATTTATCATTTGCCATAGTAAATCCCTGCATTTGTTTATATGTATAGCCATCAAACGTTTTATCTAAAAATTGATATTTGGAAAATTCTGATAATTGCAAATTTATTTTTGCTTTGTCATCAGTTACATCACTTTTGTTTAATGTTATTACTGGTCTTATTCCTCTTTTTTCAGTTTTTAGTAAAGGTCTGTTATTTCCATATTCAGTTATTGAATAAGCATACGATGAATTCTGTTCATGAGATGTATTTGTCCAAAAACCTGCGGTATTGTAACGTTTTCCATTTAAGAAATATTGAGCATTTTCTCTTAATGCAAGAAGAGTTGCACCAGAATCAGTATGAATACTCTCAGCAGTTCCATCTGAATTAAATCCTGGTTTTTTGCTTAACTTCATCAAAGAATATACTTCATCTTCTGAAATAATATTTATATTTCCTTGGTATCTTGTCCAACTACTTTTTATATTATTTAGTTGTGTTTTATAATTATTATATGTGTCACTTATATAATTATGATTTAACATAGCTTTTATAGTTGTTTTTGATGCTTTAGAGTCTTCTATAACTAAAAATCTATAACACGTTTCACTTTGATTTGTAGTTGTCCAATATTTTTTATAATTACAAGTCGTTTGACTTACTGGATTATAATAAACATAATCCCCTACTCGATATTCTTTGTTTTCTGTTGCTTTAACATCTGTTACCGCAAATATTAAAAGCAATAATATTAATAATTTAAATTTTCTTTTTTTCACATTCTCACCTACTA
>CAVLCG010000113.1:0-3714 GCA_963661445.1 bacterium
ATAGATTATATCAGATTCTACCTGCTTTTAGTAATTGTCTAGTCTGAACTGTAACATTTTCTCCTTTTTAGTTGCTACATATTTCCTCACTATACCATATTTGCCATTATAGCCATATTTTTCTTTTAATAAAAAATAAATTCCAGTAGCAGGTATGTTGTTTTTTTCTATTTTTTCATCAATTATAATTTTATATTCATCAAGCTTAGATGTATAACTCCTTTTCTTTGATGAAGTTTTATATTTTTCAGGATTTAATTTTCTATCAATTGTTCGCCAACAACATCCATATTGTCTAGCTAGTTCCGACTTGTTCACTGTTTTACCTCCTCTTATTATTTTTTCTACTGTTATATCTTTTCTCATACTTATATCGACTCCTTCTATTATGAGATAATATAAGTATATCAAAAAGAGCCACAAACAGTACAAAGTTATGACTTTTTAACTTTGACATATTTATGACTTTCTATATTAACATTTATATCTAACTACCTAGTTTTATAGTGAAAGGTTCTTCTTTCGTTCCTTTTCCCCCAGTTATTACTACATTAGATTTTAGATTCATAGATGGGCGAGAACCGTACGAAATCGACGAACTATCATAGTAGCTGTAGGCGCTGTAGCTGTAGTTGCCGACGCTATTGACTTTCGAGGTACTCTCAGGTGTCAACGTCCAATAAGTAGTATTGTTACCATATTTATCAAATTGTCCAGCCATTAGTTCTCCTAACCTCAACAATCCTACTTTTGCTGTAGTAGTGGCTGTTGTTAGACTACCACTTGTTGTATCTTGATATTTTGATAATTTAGAATTAGCTCCAACAACTACAGTTCCCAAATACCACGTTGTATCATCTTCTATCATACTTACTTGGTCATTAGTTAGATAGGTACCGCTTGTCAAATAATCATCATTTAAGAATGTCCCTATTGTATTATCTTTAGAAAATGTTCCATTACTTCCAAAAGCTAGTGTTTTATAACTACCACTATCCTTTAGCGGTATAGCACTTGTTATTTTCGTACCAGTTCCATTTTCATGACTTACTATTCGATACAGATTGTTTTCTCCAGTTCCAAAGCTTATATATTCACCACTATATCTTGTTGATAGCAATGCTCCTGTTGGAGAATCATTATCGCCTTGAAGTCTATACGGATTATAAACAGTTCCATCACCGTCTATAATTTTCACGCCAGATTTTAGATTTATGGATGGGCGAGAACCGTCCGAACCCGTCGGACTATTGTCGATGCTGCGGCCGTAGTAGTTGATGTTAAGGACGCCCGAGGTATTATATGGTGTTAATGTCCACCAATATAAACCATTATTTAAGTATCCAGTTTCATATGTAGCATTTTTATAACTCATTGTATACTCATAAATATTTAATAAACCTACTGCATCAGTTACCATTGTTGTTTTCTCTGGTTTAGTTGTAGCAGTGGTTAAAGTGGCATTCCAGACACTATCTGTTTTAATGAATTTATCTGGTTCTCTTAAATTTCCTAAGAAACCATCTACACTTGTATCATTCAACCATTGTTCCATATAACTACCCTCAAAGGCTGTATTACCACTAGCATTATATGGTAAGGCTGATATATTCCACTGTGTTACTAATTTTACCGAGTTATCACTTGGATCAATTGACACTGCTCTCCATAACTTTCCGCTATACCAAATATAATTATTAGGATCAGTTCCTGTGATAAATGTTTGTTCTGAATCACTTGTATCTATTGTTCCATTGTCTCCTACTCCAGAAAGTAATACATTTGCTACTGGCTCAGTCTTTGGCATAACATTACCTGTCTTACCATAAGCATTTATCTTTACACTAAATGCTAAGTTTCCTCCATCTCCTTGAGGGTTATAACTTTCATCTACATACATTCTAAGACGGTATTTTGTAGAAAAACTTTTAGATGTTGAACCTTTTGCTAGACTCATCATTCCTGTTGGTCTTCCTGTATAGGTATTTTCTGCTGATTCAGTTGTATATACAGTTGGTTCCATTACCTCTGTTTCATTATTGTTATCATCTAGACTAGTTAAATATAACTTGATATATTTACCATCTATTTTTTTATCACTTGATGTTACGTCTTCTGTTGCTATCTCCCAGTTGATGTTTTCTGTACCTTTGATTGTACCCTCTAAGGTAAAATCAAAGTACTCTCCTTCAGTTAATCTTACTTTTCCAGTTGCATCCGTTGTTGGTAAGGCTCCTGTCATATTAATAACATTAGTAGACTCTGTATACTTCATAGTAATTGCCCCAGTTGTAATTGAGTTTTCTTTACTACCAGGTCCTACAAACTGAAAAGCGGCATAACTGATTCCTACTATCATTAAAACTAGTATTAAAACGAGTCCAATTGATAATAGTCATTGTTTTTTGTTATTCATTTCTTTTCTTCACTCCTTCTATTTTATTTACACCAAAAAACAAGATAAGACTAATCCTATCCTGTTATTAATGCATGATAAAAAAGAGTAGTGTTACTGTCTAATGCCCCCCCCCCCATGTTAACTGCCAGTTAACTGAAGAGGTACTTATACTTTTTCTTAATTCACTAGTAATTTGCGAATTAAAATGTACAGTATAGTTGCGAATTAAAATGTACATCATAAGTAACACCTACCATTTCTTATCTTTAATTAGATTCTATCATGGAAATGATGGTTATTCAACTATTTTTCTAACTTTTATCTATCAATAAGTTATCTTTATGTAAAATATAATAAATCTCACACTTTCTACTATTTTAAACTACAACTGGTACAATAGCTGCACTAATTACTTTAATGGCATTTATAGTGTCTTCAAAGTTTATATTTTTTGCATATTCATAATTGTTTTTGTAACTATTCCATAATGATTTTAGTCTTGAATCATCACCAATTAATTCTATGTATCTATTAGCATCATCAATATAATCTAATGTTTCACGGGCTTTAGACGTATTAATAATTGCTTTTCTTAAAGTATCTTTATTAATATCATTCCACTTTAAATTAACAAACATATATAAATCATAGTAATCTTTCATTCTGGTATTATCAATGTTTCTGCTAATTATTGCTTCAAACTTTTCTGCAATAATCGTTTCATAATTATAAGTCATAATATTAATTGTTTCATTATCAAATATAGTATTATATTTAAATTCTATTTCTTTATAAGTAATAACATCCCCAGTAGTTATATCAATCATTAAATTGGTTTTTAACCCATCAAACTCTGCTTTTAAATTAACTTCAAATCCTGAATATAATTCTTCTTCTCTTATATCTTTAATATTTTCTATTTCAAGTTTAATATTATCATCTAAATCAATATTAATAATTTCTTTAATAGCTTTAGTAATAGTTTCTCTATCTAGTGATAAACCTTTTATAGTAGTATCTAGGTCCATTGTACTTCTTAAATCAACTCCAAATATAGATGATAATAAAAGTCCACCTTTAATTATAAATTTATCTTTATATTTAGATATTGATATTCTTTTTAATAAAGCCTCAAACATAAAATTTTGGATTAAATATTTGTTAGGTATGTTAGTCTCTTTAGATAAGTTAGATACTTTTGCTTTTAGACTGTCTCGATTCTTAATCATCCAAACACCTCGAAGGTATCTCTTACTTTATTATAAATATTCATCTTTTTAGCATAGTCATATAGCTTTAAAGTATTTTTATTTTTA
>CAVLCG010000114.1:0-3622 GCA_963661445.1 bacterium
CTTTCTTCTGATCATCTGTGGCTGTATTATAATCTAAGTCTTCAGCATTTGCTTTAGCTAGTATTTTATCTGTTGCTAATGGTACTTTATTACTAGTTCCATTTACTACTATTTTACTTTTATATACTTTATCTTGAATATCGTTTCCTGCATCTTGTGATATCCACATACGTAATTCATAAGTGACACTTTTACCAGTTTCTAATAATGTTTCATCTATTAATTTATAAGTCTCTGTTCCTAAGTCTTTTACTGTTTTTATACCCGAATTATAGCCATCAGATCCAGTTAATTGCATACGTAAATAACTTGTATCTAAAGTATTAGCTAGTTCTTCTTCATTAGACACTGTATAATAAGCATTAATATCTCCACCATTTGTTATAGTAAAGGTATATGGAGTAGAGTTTAGACCATTTTCATCTGTCATTGGGGCAGCATTATCCATACTTATAGCATTACCTTCCGCAAAGTCTATTTTTAAACTGCCTACCTCCATGCTTAGTTTTTTACTCTTAAATGATTTAGTAAGTAGAGCATAACTACTACCTACTAATGCTATTAAACTTATTAGTATTAATCCAATTATCAACATTATCTTATTTTTTTCTTTAGTCATAAGACACCTCTATCCTTATCTTTATAAGAAAATTTTATCATAAAGAGCCTTTTCTTTCAATAGAAAAAGTGTATTTCTACACTTCTTGAATAACAGTTATTATCATAGGTTTAGATCCTATTTCTTGATACAAATATTTACCAAGCCCTTCTCTAACATCAGATTTTATCTTAGCATAATCAACTCTTTTAGTTCCTTTTTCTATATTAGATTCAATAACTTCTTTAGATAATTCTTTTATCTGCTCTACTATATCTTGATTTTCCTTTACGTAAATAAAACCTCTTGTTAATACCTTTGGTCCTGCTACTACCTCTTTTGATTCTTTATCAAGAGTACAACTAATAATAACAATACCATTTTCTCCTAACATTTCTCGATCTTTTAAAACTAGGTTACCTATATCACTAGAGTCTTTTCCATCAATTAAGATCTCATCTACATTAATATGTTCCTTGGTATCTAATAATTTTCCATTTTCAATAGATACTACATCACCATTTTGTTTTAATAAGATATTATCTTTAGGAATATTCATCTCTTCTGCTATTTCCGCAAAAGCATATTGATTTCTATATTCACCTTTAACTGGGAATAAATATTTAGGTTTTAATAGATTTAACAACATCTTTAAGTCTTCACTTGAAGCATGATGTAGCAAGTGTTTCTTACTAGATAAGCTTATAGCATTAACCCCAAGCATAGCTATTTCATCCATTATAAGGGCAAGACGTCTTTCCATTCCTTCAGCACTAGGTTCACTTATAAAGATAGTATCAGATTCTTTTAATTTGATATATTTATCATATCCTTTAATTATTCTTTCTAAGTTAGCGAATGGTTTTTCTCGCTCATCCGAAATAAATACTACTACATCTTTATCATTTAGATTAGATAAATCACCTATTATCTTTGGATTTATTTCCAAGTATTTATTTTCTATTCCATAATTAATCATACTCTGCAAGCTTTTACCCATAACAACTATCTTACGATGAGTCTTTGATATTTCATCAAATAGTTCTTGTATACGATAAAAGTGAGCGGGAAAAATTGTTACTATTATTCTATTTTCATTTTTAGTAAGAATAGTTCTTATGAAGTCTTGTACTCTATGATTTGGACTAGTATAACCAGGTCTTTCGGCATAAAGTGATTCAGCAAGTAAACATAATACTCCTTGTTTTCCAACATAAGCTAGTTTTCCTAAATCTGTTTGATAAAGTGATCTAATAGCATGATCAAAAGTAAAATCTCCTGTATAGACAATTGCTCCATCTTTAGTATATAAAACATAACAGAAAGCATCTGGTATAGAGTGTGTCATAGCAATAGGAAAAATACTTTCCTTACCAAAACTTAATTTTCTATGGGCTTTAATCTCATGCAAGTTAGCTTTTTTTACTCCAGCTTCTGCAAGATCAAGTCTAAGTATCTCTAAAGTTAGTTTTCCTCCATAAATAGGAACATCGCCAAGTTTACTAATAATATCAGGAACGGCTCCAATATTCCCTTCATGTCCATGACTTAAGAAAATACCTTTAATTCTTTTTTTATTTTTAATTAAGTAATCAAAACTAGGAATAATATAATCAATTCCTAAGTTATGTTCTACATCATATTTTAGTCCGGCATCAAATATATATATTGATTTATCTACTTCTACTACATACATATTTTTACCATTTTCGTTTAGTCCACCTAAACTAAATATTTTAATTTTACTCATTTCTCTCCTCCTTGTATTTTTCTATTTTCTTTTGTAGTTTCTTTTCTTGTATTTCAATACTTGCTGATAATTCTTTTTCTCTTTCCCTATTTTTAAATAAAGACACATCATCTACTGCATCAAAGTAATCATGAAGTAAGTAGTGATATTTTTCTTGTTCTAGTATATAGTTATCTAATGCTATATTATCAGTCATTAAGCGTCCCAATAAAGAGATATCATCACTATTTTCTAGATTAGTTAATAATTCATTATAAAAGTTAATCATAGAAAGACTATTATTATATTTAGATATTAGTTTTTTAGCGACATCCGCTGTTTCCACATCTTCCAAACTTTCCTTGTTATTTACTAAACTTACTACTAGTATCCCACGTAATGCTTCTACCTCATTTTTTTGTAAGGTATAAGACTTTGTTAAGTAAGAAAAGATTCTTATATGTTCACTTTTCAATTTTTAGCCAACTTTTCTAAAGCATCTTTGGCTGCTAGTTGTTCAGCATCTTTCTTACTACTTCCTACCCCTTTACCATAAATGATCCCATCTACTTTAGCTTCTATTGTAAATGTTTTATCATGAGCTGGTCCTTCTTCTTTAATAACTTCATAAATAACACTTTGTTTAGTAGTTTGTACGGCTTGTTGTAAAGCTGACTTATAGTCTTCAAAGAAAACAACATTTGGATTTTGAATATATGGTACTATTATATCTAAAGCTACTCTTCTAGCTGTTTCATAACCAAGGTCTAAATAAATTGCTCCTAGTAAAGCTTCAAATATATCAGCAACAATTGCTTTTTTATATTTACCACCACTAGACTCTTCTCCGTGTCCTACTTTTATATACTTATTAAAGCCCATATCCATAGAGTATCTATAAAGAGCATTTTCACAAACATAACTAGCTCTTACCTTAGTCATTTCTCCTTCTGTTTCCTTCTCATATCGATATAAATAATCAGCAACTACTAAATCTACTACGGCATCTCCAAGAAACTCTAATCTTTCATAATCTTTTTTAGCTTTATGTTCATTAGCATATGATGAATGAGAAAAAGCTGTATTATAAAGAGTTAAATTCTTAGGACTTATCTTTAATTGCTTAAACAATTCTTCCATAAAAAAAGCTCCCTTCGTACGTATTTTACCATGTTTTTAATTTTTTAGCAATCACTTGCTAAAAGTATAATTTTATGCTACTATGTATATAGATGAAGGAAACTTCATATAATAAAAAAGGAAATACTTAATATCCAATGTTTGAGTACTTACCT
>CAVLCG010000115.1:0-3606 GCA_963661445.1 bacterium
CATTAGGGTTATTGATTTTAAATGTTAAAGCGTAAGTGCCAGTATCTTCATTGTGCTGGACTTCTTGTGATTCAATTGTTACGGTTTTGAGTTTGTTGGTAGGGGTGTAGGGTTCTTGATACCAAGATACTGGATAAACGAAATATTGCCAATTACCAGTATCATCAGGGTCCTCTTCCCACCAATAACCAGTGTACATTCCATAATATGTTGTTCCCGTAACACCATTAATATAATATTCGTAGTTCCCAAGTATTAATGTTATACACAATGAATCATGTGTTAAATCACCAGTTATATCATTACCTTTACCAGTTATTCTTATCAATATTGAACTACTAGTTTGAGAATAATAAACTTTAGTATTTTCATCAAAATCATTAACTAAAGTAACTTTATCTTTGAGTTTCAAACTAGTCATTTGTTCTTTTGACTTAAACATTGTTGTAGCAGCAAAACTCGAATTTGCTAACATTCGTGGTTCAACTAAAGTTTTACTAGCACTACATTTTAATGAATCAGCGCTAAATAATATATTTTTATGGTTTCTATCAATAATACTATCAAGAGTTTTAAAAGGATTTGTACTTTCAAAACCTATAAGGGTAATCAACTCACTTAATGTTATTTCAGTTAAAGCACTTGTTACTGTCGTTTGAGTAACAAAATGGTATGTTCTTTTTTTAGCCTCCGTATATGTATGCCAAGTACTATAAGTTGGAGGTGTATTTTTCCATAAATAGTCGCCCGTCCAACTATATGCTGATTCAAAAGTTATATCATTAGGATTATCAGGTACTGCAATATACGCATAATCATCTCCACTTGCTAACATAAACATATAGCGTTCGCCTACACTTTCTAAATTGTCATCAACAAGTTCATATTTAAACCATTTATAATTAGGTATACCATAATCGGTACTATAATATGCGTTATATGCGTCTTGATAAAAGGCAGTCGTATAACTGTAACTAAAACCAAAGTTAAAACCATTTTTAGTTGTTAATTGAGAATTTGTAAAGAAATCACTATAGTAACAATCACATTCTTTTGAAAGTGGTATATAGCAATAATCGTCAACTACCTTACATTTAGTGATAAATATATATCCTACAAGAGTTTTAATAGGCGAAGTTTGAGATGTTCTAGAATACACATTTTTGTCTACTATGAAAAAAGCACTATCATTGCTAATCGTTAATGTATATGAATAATAGGTTCCTATAGTTGAAAGCCTATAAGCAGCATCATTTCTAGTATAAAAACCTTGATGTTCATATACTATTTGATTAATAGGTAGTTTTAAATAATACATAATTTATCCTCCTTTAAATAAAAGGGGTAGATTTCTCCACCCCATAAGTGATTAAGCAATGAAGAAAACAACAAAGTTTTCATTGAAGTCATTGAACCAACCAGCGTCGTATTTGTACCAAAAGTTGGTAAATTCATTTTTGTCATTTCTATGAGATGTAGCATATCTTCTAGTATTAGATACACCTAAAGCGTCTCTATCGAACATAACACCAACAATTCCACTCATTTCAAGTGATACTCCACTAACGGTTTTAATGTTGATTTTAGATGTAGAAGCATATTCAAAATCTAAACCACTACCTTGCCAAAAAGCAATTGTTTCATGTTTAGGTAAAGCAACAAATTCATTATGATATGTATTGCTCATTACTGCACTTTCAACACTATTTTCAAAGTTTGAAAGCATAACGCAGTGTAATAAATCTTCACTAGTTTGATTAACTTTACCACCGATATTAAAGATTGTAGAAATACTCTTTAATCTATCTTTATACATTCTAATAACTTTACTTGCATATCTTAAGAATGTTTCATCAGTTAATGCTTTTGCTTTTGTAAGTTTTGCACCAGTTTCATCATTGTATAACTTGAGTAAGTTAACACATCTAGCAGTTGATTTTGTTGCTGCAGTTGTTGCTGTAATTTCATCAGTCTTTAATGTTTCTCCAATGAAGTTATTAATAGTCATTCTACATAACTCATCAATTCTAATTGATAATGCTTTTTCAACTTCATTTAAAATCATACTGAAGAATGAACCTAATTGTTGTGCGTTATCAAATGCACTCTTAACTTGTTTATCAGTAATAGATACTGGTACTTCGAATGTTTCTCTTTTATCAAAGAATTTAACGGAAATTTTTGGTTTATAAAATCTATCTTGTGAATAGTCTTGTCCGTCTTGTAATTCCCAAGTTCCGTTTGCAGTTGCTTCAAATGTTTCACATCTTACTTTTTCAACAACTGCTCCATATTCCCAGCCGTCCATTAAAACGCTAGGTACTGACGCATTATATTTTCTATTAACGAATAAAACACGTCCAATGTGGTCGACTAATGTTCTAACATAATTGTCAACACTTGTTGCGTCGAATAATTCTTTACCAACGTCAACAACGTTTGATAAATCTTCAGCAACTAAATCAGTTTTACCTAATACTTCTTTAGTAGTAGCATTAAGTAATTCATATACTTGTCTAACTTCCATATAATATTTATTCCTCCATTAAGTTAGTAAATACTTAAACACATCTCATTAGAAACATCCCTAAAGAATATATCTATTAAATTGTATAAAAGTCTTAATTCAACTTCCTTTCTTGCTAATTCCTGGTAGGAAGTTTTACCCAGTTTACCAGTAGTAACTTCTTCACTGTGTCCAGTGTTCTTTGCTTTATCTTCTAATACGTTAGTAGCCTTATTAGATAAAGAAGTACTCTCGGTATTTGAACTATCAGTAGGTACTGCAACTTCACTATTAAAGCCATAAATACTCTTTTCTTCCTTTGTAGTAGCATTGCTATCTTCATTAATAGTAGTTTTAGTATCTTGATTAGTATTGCTTTCAATAGTAGCGTTTTTAGAATAATCTTCAAAAGCGTCATATTCTTTTTTAACTAAAGTATCATATATTCTATTCCATTTAGTTTCATATTTGCTAACGCATATTTTAGCAATGATTTCTAACACTTCATCTTCAGTTTTACCTTTAGCAAGTAAAATATCGATGATAGGTGCTGTTTCTTTTTCCCCACTATGTGAGTAATAGAACTCTAAATCAAGAGTAGGAGCATTAGTTGTTGTAAGCCACTCAAACTTATTTGACGCTTGTATCTTCTCTACTATCGTTTGACTTGTCATCTCGTTCAACTTCATCGTCTTGTCCCTCCTCTTGTGGTTCTTGTGGTTCAGCACTTGCTAAAGTTTGTTCAACTTGTGCTTCTAATAAATCAGTATTAATATCGGCTTGTTCTTCTTCGTTAACAACAGCAGTCTTAATCTTGTCCCAACTTGAGTTAAGTTCAACTTCAATATTTAAACCATACATCTTGTTTATCTTTTCAACGGCTTGTTGTCTTTGGTCTAGCATATCATCTACAAGTGGTAAGAGTGTATCTTCATTAACAGCAACTTCATTTGCTGATAAACTTTCTCTTTTCATATTGTAGTTTGCGTTAATACCTAAATCGATATACCAAGTAGCATATAGGTATTGTCTTAATTCTAGAAGTGATTTAATAGTGTTATCACTACCAGCACTATATGGATATGTTTTAATATTTTCTA
>CAVLCG010000116.1:0-3366 GCA_963661445.1 bacterium
TTAGATGTGTCTGATAGAACGATTGCGAGATACATATCTGATTTGAAAGATAAAGGCATCATAGAACGTGATGGGCCAGATAAAGGCGGAAAGTGGACAATTAAGAATAACAAGTGATAATTATTTGGGTTTAGACTTTATACCATAATTATGCAATTGATTTAAACATCATTAATTAACAAGCACTTGTAATATGTTTTTAATTTTGAGGAATAACATCACTTGAAAACAATGCCTCTCTTTATTGTTTGAGTTTAATTTAACTGAAATATTTGTAAATTAACATAAGCCAGGTTAAAAGCCATTACGGTTTATATAATTTTCGGCATTTTAATTGCTTTGGTGGTTATTGGAAAAGCTGATATAAAAATGTAGGAGAAGAACTTTCGGCTGTCATGCCTGCATGTACGCAAAAAAATACCACAAATTTCTGATGAAAATAAACCATACAACTCCTTTGAAAGACAGCAGAATTTTTGAATATTCATAAACTCATTATGTTGGTTCAAGATTTGCTTATAAAACAAACACATGAGCAAAACGGGGCAAAAATAATAAAAAATGTTTAAAAAACGGGGCAATTTGTATATTAAATAGATAAGATGTATAGAAAAGTGACAAAGAAAGAAGATAAGGTGAAAATTTACTTATGAGTAAATTTTTAAAAGAAGAGGATACTAAAAACAAAACAAATTAAGTTAAAAGGAGATTGGTGTGCTGATTTTATTCTTCTCCTTAACAATTTTTATATTGTATATACATTAATAAAAAAGCCCACGTATTTGTGGGCGAGATTAAGATTAGATTCCTTTATTCTTAATGATTAGATCAACTAATTCATCATTGTTTCTTGTTTTTATAAATAGATTTATTAATGAATCAATTGATTCATCTCTACCATAGTTTAATAATTCTTTATGAATTATATTGGACGCTAATAGTTCTTTTTGATTCAACAATAAGTCATCTCTTCTTGTGCCTGATTTAGCGATATCAATTGCTGGAAATAGTCTTCTTTCTTGAAGCTTTCTTGATAATATTAGTTCCATGTTTCCAGTACCTTTGAATTCTTCAAAGATAACATCATCCATCTTAGAACCAGTATCTACAAGGGCTGTAGCTAATATTGTAAGAGAGCCTTTTTCTTTAGTGTTTCTAGCTGCACCAAAGAATCTTTTTGGCATATATAGAGCGCTAGGATCTAGTCCTCCTGATAAAGTCTTACCAGAAGATTGTTCTGTTAAGTTATAGGCACGAGAAAGTCTAGTGATTGAATCTAGTAGTATAAAGACATCTTCACCTACTTCAACTAGTCTTTTAGCGTGTTCGATAGTCATTTCTGAGACATATTTATGGCGTTGTGGTTGTTCATCAAAGGTTGAATAGAATATTTCAACATTTTCGCCATGTATTACTTCTTTAATATCGGTTACTTCTTCTGGTCTTTCATCTATTAGTAAAACTATTAAATGAGCGTCAGGACAAGATCTTTGGATTGATAGAGCGATGTCTTTTAAAATTGTTGTCTTACCAGCCTTAGGAGGAGATACAATAAGTCCTCTTTGACCTTTGCCAACAGGAGCTATAAGGTCTACTACTCTTGTGGCAAGTGATTCACCTTGTCTTTCAAGTTTTACACGTTTATTTGGAAATATTGGTGTTAAATCTTCAAAAGATACTCTATTTCTAATCATATCGGTACTTTGATAATTTATTTTATCGATATAAATTAGAGAATAATATCTTTCATTATCTTTAGGGTCTCTTTTTTTGCCAATGATATGATCACCTTGTCTTAGTCTAAATTTTTTAATAAAAGTAGGTGAGACATAAACGTTTTCTTCATCATTGTTGAAGTTGTTTGATCTAATAAAGCCAAAGCCATCTTCTAGAATTGTAAGAATACCAGATACTGGGTAACTTGTTTCTTTATCGTTTTTCTTTTCTTCAAGTTGAGTTAGTTTGTAGATTATTTCATCTTTTTTAAGACCTGTAATATCAACATCTTTTTCTTTAGCTAATTGTTTTAGCTCTGTTACTTTTAAATTATTTAAATCTTCAATGTTCATGGAAATATTCTATCATTAAATAGGTTATAAAAATTAAGTGATAGTTAGGAAAAGTGAGTATATGAAAAAAGTTATAGTAATTACTGGAGCGAGTTCTGGAATTGGCAAAGCTAGTGCATCTTATTTAACAGATAAGGGTTATATAGTTTATGGATTATCAAGAAGAGGTGTTGAAGATAACTTCAATAGTATTAAATGTGATGTGACTGACAGAGTTAGTTTTGATAAGGCTTTAAAAGAGATATATCAAAAAGAAGGTAGAATTGATGCCTTAATTAATAATGCGGGTATGGGTATATCGGGTGCAGTTGAGCATATCGATAATGATAAAACATATGATTTATTTAAGTTAAATACTCTAGCTTATTTTGATACCTGCCAAGTTTCGATACCCTATCTTAGGGAGAGCAAGGGGCATATTATAAATATCAGTTCTATTGCGGCTATTATTCCTATTCCTTATCAAACAGCTTATAGCGCTAGTAAGGCTGCCATTAATTTATTTACTGAGAGTTTAAGATTAGAGCTAAGGGATAGTGGAATAAAGGTTAGCGCTATTATGCCAGGAGATACTAAAACAGGTTTTACTGCCGCTAGAATTAAGAATAATGATGACTTAGGCTATGGTGATAAGCTTTCTAAATCAGTTAAAAGGATGGAACATGATGAACAAAATGGTAAGAGTCCTTTAACTGTTTCAAGGGAAATAGAAAAAGTATTGAATTCAAATAATCCTAAAGCATTGATTTCGGTTGGTATTGAATATAAGTTTGTTTATTTTTTAAGTAAGATCCTGCCTAATAGATTATTACTTTGGCTAGTAAATAAAATTTATAACAATTAGGATAAATTATTTAAATTGTGCAAATTATCTAAATAGGCCTATATATGGGCTTATTTTTATATTTTAAATGTAAGCGCTTAAAAATGTTAAGTTTTTGGCAAATAAAGGTGTTACAATACTTTTAGATGAAAAAATCATCAAATAATTTTAGAAAAGGAGAGATGATGATGAAAAAACTTTTAACAACTCTATTAGCAATCCTAATGTGTTTATCATTGGTTGCTTGTAGCAGTAGTTCTGATGGTGGTTCTACCGATGGTGGTAGTACTAGTTCTGGAAAGGTATATTATCTTAACTTCAAACCAGAAGCTGATGAAGCTTGGCAAGAATTAGCTAAGAAATATACTGAAGAAACTGGTGTAGAAGTAAAAGTAGTTACTGCTGCAAGTGGTAATTATGATACTAGCTTACAAAATGAATTAGGTAAGGCTACTCCAGAACTTACAATGTTCC
>CAVLCG010000117.1:0-3294 GCA_963661445.1 bacterium
AGTTTTCAAAGAACATTGTTGCTTTTTTCAAGCTGCGTTATTAATATAACAAACTTAAGTAATAAAGTCAATACTTTTTTCACTTTTTTGTTAAATTAATTTGTCGCTTTTTTCAAGTGACGTTTACTACTTTAACAAACCTCACCAGTTATGTCAATATATTTTTAAATTATTTTTCACTTTTTTTCATTTTCATATATTTTTGATAATACTTGTCTACCATTTCCTTTGAAAAGCATTCATTTTTGGTCTTAACTTTTTGTATTAAGTCACTTAATTCTACATGTATTACCGAGTCAAGTTTCTTAGGATATTGCATTTTATTTTTATGATATGCATATTCTTTTCGATCTAGAACTTTAAATCCTCCATCTTTAAATACTTTAACATCCAAGTCATAATCTATATATTTAATGGTTCCTTCTTCAATCAATACTGGTGAAGCTAAGTTGCAATAATAAGATATGCCTTTCGCTTTACATTGTGCTATTACGTTATACCAATGATTTTTATAAAAAAATAAAATAGCCGGTTCTCTAGTTCTCCAAGTTCTACCATCCATTTCTAGAACATTTGCGCAGTCGTTAACAAATACGTATACTTTTTCTTTTTTTATATAATCTAAAAAAATTGCATGATCCCATGATTTATAAATCATCCCATTATGTTTATAACTATGAATTTTATATGATTTACCAACCTTCAGTTTTTCCATTTTGCATCCTTTCTATGATTTCTCACCAATAACTATAGCATTTTAGTTTAAAATCAGCAATATTTGAAACGATTTTCTCATAAAAATTGTAACTAACTTAAAAAGTTTGCTTCACGATAGAAAGCAAACTTATTTATTACTCAAATTAGAAATTCCCCAAAAAGAGATAGCGATAATTATTGCCAATATTAAAGTCCAAATAAGTGGATTACTACCATAGGCTTCTAGAAAAGAGTTTACTGTTGTACTTAGTTTTTCTGAAACTTCTTTAAAACTAAATAGTATCATTCTTCTTCATCTCCTTTTTTAGTCACTTCTTTAATTATCTTAGCATCCTTCGTCTTCTTATGCTTTGATTTTGACTTTGTATTCTTATCATCAACTGTACTAATACTAATAGAAACTCCACTCTTTTTAAGAACAATAGTATTACAGATATCTAAGACAGCATATATAGCTAAAAATATTCCTATAACTTTAGTAATAATAACCGCTCCTTTGAATGGATTAAATAATAATACAACTCCACAGATTAAACTTAATAGTGCTGTTACAAATGACCAAAAGAAATAACTACTATTTAAACTCTTAAGATTAAATGATTGTTGTATTTTTAATGAACTACTAATTATAATACCAATTCCCATAACAACAGGGATTATACTTCCAATTATCTCAGGTTTTTCAATAAAGAAGATTCCACTAATTATACAAATAATTCCATAGATAATATTTAACTGATTAGATATATCACTATGGTCATTAGAAATAAATCTTATAATAGCAAGAACACCAATTGCAATAATTAATCCTCCAAAGATATAAGATATTCCCATCAAAGTAACTGATGACTTAAAAAATAACAATAATCCTAGTACGAGTATAACTGCTGAACTAATCAATGAAGGCCACATTGTCTTTTTAACTTCTATTTTCATTCTCATTCCTCCTAGTATTATTCTATCATATTTTTATCATCTTGCAACATTATCAGACTAGAATTAGTAACTGAACAAATCCGTTCATAGTTAAAATCTTTCCTTTTACCAAGTATATTTAAAAATAATTCATAAATAAAATATAAATAATAACTTAGCATCAATAGCTTACCAAAAGTAATTAAAAATTCTAAACCATTATTTCCTAGATGTACTTTGAATAAGTAACTTAGATAACTAGGTATTCTTAAGATAAATAAGTAAAGTATCACTTGCCTAAATATTAATCTGATAGGAAAAGAATCACTTTCATTAATACATTTTAATCTTATATTAACAAGTCTTTTTCCTACTGTTTTGCCATTATCTAGTAAAGGAAATAACACTTCATATAGAAATAGAATAATACTATAAAATGTTCCAAAAGAAACTTTATTTCCGAATAGTACCCAAATAGGTGTAGAAAAACAAAATACTAAGAATAAATCTATAAATAGGGCTATACCTCTTCTATAAATAGATATTTTTGTCCCTTTAGTATAAGCTTTTTGATCTAGTTCTTTTCTTGATGGTAAAAAAATGGTTAACGGTTTAGTACAAATAAAACCAAGCATACCACCTAAAGTATTAATTATTAAGTCGTCTACATCAAACAATCTATAAGCTTTTGGATAGATAAAAAATATCCCAGTAAGTTGAGTTATCTCAAAAAACAAACTTAAACAAAAGGACATAATAAGTACTTGATACCATTTCTTTTCAAAGTAATAATGTAGATAAACACCAAAAGGAAACAATAAAAACAAGTTAAAGATAACTGTATAAACAGTTGGTGTTTTAAGAAATGATAAGTAAGTACTAGGATTCTTTAAATTAATATGAGTTGTTACCATTATATCTTTAATAAAAGTAAATGGAACTAACTGGGGAGACCTAGTAGGCATTTTTAAAACTGCTTCTTTAGACGGAAGTGGTAGTATTACTAAGAGAAAAGCTGCTAATAAATAAAGTATAAAAGTATATACTATAACACTTCTTAATAGAGGAACTGCCCCATACTTATGATACTCAATAATTAGATATGGTAAAGTTATAAAAAAAGCAATTATTGGAAATAAAATTAAAGCTGTCTTGATAGGTTCAAAATATACTGCCATTTAAACTACACTTCCTTAAATAAATAAGAATAAGTAGTAAGTAGTGAATCTTTTAATTCTTCTTTAGAAATTAAAGTTATTAAAGATTGGTAAGTCTTTTTGCCTTCTACGGTTGTTAATTTATCATTAATTAAGTTGTTAGCTAAAGCTTCTCCATAAGAGAAATTTCTACTTTCATTACTAGTAGCAGTTAATAGTAAATCACCAATTCCAGCAAAAGTATATAAAGTTGTTTTATTCCCACCTAATATTTCTAATAGTCTAGCTTCTTCCTTAGCTACTTTTGTAAAAAAAGCTGCTCTTGCAGAACTTGCTTTTTCTTTAGTATAAAAATAACCAGTAATGATTGCTAAAACATTTTTGATACAACCACAATATTCTACTCCTACTATATCACTTGTAGTTTCTATCTCGACACTAGTATCAATAAACATTTCTTTTACTATATTTGAAACATTATCTTCTTTTGTAGCTAGTGTAAAAC
>CAVLCG010000118.1:0-3046 GCA_963661445.1 bacterium
CATGACATATTACCATGCTCCAAACTTTTCATTTGGAAACGTTTCGCTCATCACCGTACTTAAAGTGTAAACTAATTAAGAGATTACTGTCAATCAAAATTTGACAATAAGATAAAAAAATAGTATAATATAGTCCGTTAATGAGGGGGAGTATAAAATGAAAACAGTATCAAGTAATGAAAAAAAGGATTTTAATTTATATGCAATTACTTTCAATAAAGAAGATACATATGGTTATAAAAGAGACTTAGAGGAAGAAGAAATAGAATGTAAGAGAAGAGAAAGAGAAATAGAAAGACAGAAAGTAAACAAAAAAATTAAAAATCTTAAAATATTAGGTGGTGTAGTAGCTTTTTCTGCTTTATGTGTAGCATCAGGCAAAACTTATAAACTTATAGGTTCTAAGATTGAAGAAGTAAAAGTAGATAAAGCAATGGATGATTATTATAAACCTTTAGCAAATGTAATTATTGATAACAAAGAATATCTTCTAGATGCTGAGGGAAGACTAGATGAAGATAGATATGCTTATCATTATAATAAAATAGGAGAGTATATTGATGAGTCATCTGAGGAAATAGAAAGTATATATAGTCAAAACAAATATGTAGCTTCTAAAGACTTTTATATAGCAAGTGCTGCAAAATATTTTAGAAGACATTATGGTAGTGTTGATGAAATAGTTGCAAGTATGGATTCAACTGGTGATAATACTACTTTAAAAGATTATGTTGAAACATTAGGATACCAATCAGTAGATGATTATGTAAATTCAATTTATGAAATCAATTATTCATTTAAACAACATGGTATAAATACCGAAAAAGTAAAAACCTTAAAATAATTATTTGTATATTTTGATTAAAATTGATTGAATATATATTTTATTTTTGATAAAATTAATTTAGAAAGATAAGGAAAGTAGGTGCCTAACTATGTTGTTGTCAAGTAATATATCAAGTTTACAATCAGTTAACATGGGGGGGGGGTAATTTAGACAGTATAACTACTTTCTTTTATCATAGATTAATAACAGGATAGGATAGTCTTACCCTGTTTTTTTGTTGGAGGAAGAAAAAATGGATAAGAAGAAAGAAAGTATAATTTTATCAGTGATATTGCTTTGTCTTATATTAATAGCAGTAGGTATGAGTTATGCCTTTTTAAAGACTAGTTTCTTTGGAGCAAAGACAAATGTATTAAAAGTAGGAAGTTTATCATTAATCTTAGATGAAACATCAGGCAATGCTATAACAGTAGAAGATGGAACACCAATGTATGATAGTGAAGGTATGAAACAAGACAATTATTTTACTTTTTCCTTAAAGAATAATGGAACTCTAGATTCATCTTATACAATATATCTAGAAAACCAACCATTAGATGAAGGTGATACTAGAGTAAATTCTAATTATGTTAGATATAATCTAGAAAAAGATAACAGTGTTTTACAACCGTCATCACTAGAAGGAGACCAAGCGATAGATAAAGGAATAATTAAGAAGAATCAAACAATCAATTATAAAATGAGATTATGGTTTGCAAATGATATACCCCAGTCAGAAGAAAATAAAGTATTTAAAGCAAAACTTAATGTAGTAGGTAGTCAAAACACGAGAATGATGGCTACTAATGACTATGATGGTACCCTTTGGAATAAAAAACAAGATACAGTAACAAAAATAGTTTTTCAAGATTCAATTAATAAAATAGAGGGAGAAAGTGAATCATGGGATATATCATCTACTAAGAATAAAACGGTAATGGCAAGACTAGTACCAAATGCTGATGATACAGCAACTAATACTTTGTATATACAAGGTAATGGTGGAGTAGCAGCTAATTACGATAGCAGGTATTTGTTTTTTAATTTTTCGAAATTAACTGAGATAGAAAATATAAATTTACTTGATACGTCACAAGTGACAGATATGAGTTATATGTTCGAATTATGTAATAAATTAACAAGTCTAGACTTAAGTAAATTTGATACATCAAAAGTAACAGATATGAGTGGCATGTTTGATTACTGTAGCAGTTTAACGAGCATGGATACAAGTAATTTTGATACCACAAAAGTAATAGATATGGGTTGGATGTTTTATGGGTGTAGTAGTTTAACAAGTCTAGATGTAAGCAATTTTGATACATCACAAGTGACAGATATGAGTTATATGTTCCAATTATGTAATAGATTAACAAGTCTAGATTTAAGTAAGTTTAATACGTCAAAAGTAACAAATATGAGTCATATGTTTTATTCTTGTAAGGGCTTAACAAATCTAGATTTAAGTTATTTTGACACATCACAAGTAACGGATATGAGTGGTATGTTTTCTGAGTGTAACAATTTAACAAATCTAGATTTAAGCAACTTTAACACATCAAATGTAACTGATATGCGTGATATGTTCCATTATTGTTATCGTTTAACAAGTTTAAATATAAGCACATTTGACACATCAAAGGTAACAAATATGGGTGGTATGTTTTATTACTGTGAAAATTTAACAAATCTAGATTTAAGCAACTTTAACACATCAAATGTAACTGATATGCGTGATATGTTCCATTATTGTTATCGTTTAACAAGTTTAAATATAAGCACATTTGACACATCAAAGGTAACAAATATGGGTGGTATGTTTTATTACTGTGAAAATTTAACAAATCTAGATTTAAGCAACTTTAACACATCAAATGTAACTGATATGCGTGATATGTTCCATTATTGTTATCGTTTAACAAGTTTAAATATAAGCACATTTGACACATCAAAGGTAACAAATATGGGTGGTATGTTTTATTACTGTGAAAATTTAACAAATCTAGATTTTAGAAAAGCTACTTTTGATAAAGTATCTAGTTATACCAATATGTTTTCTGATGTTCCATCTACTATAAACATAATAACTAAAGATGCAACTACTAAGAGTTGGTTAGAAGATAAGTTGGGAGGTAAAGGAACTGTTACTATTGCTTAGATGGGTGGTTACAGTTCAGACTAGATAAGTAAATAAATAGCTTGTTTAGTCTTTTATTATTG
>CAVLCG010000119.1:0-2999 GCA_963661445.1 bacterium
GGGCTCACGCCCTTTTTCTATATAGGTTTCTGGGATTTTGCTGCAAAACTAAAGATTATATCTAAGTTTTAATGATTTGTCTATACTTTTTTAACGGGATTATACCCAGATAAATAAAACTCACCCTTACTATTTTTCTTAAGTTCATATTTATATAACTGTAACTTTTCTACCTTTTTATCTTCAATATTTACTAATTGTTTATTATCATTACAAGTTCCTTTAAAAGCACTCTTACCACTCATAAAGTCGTAAACATCTATATTATCATTACTATTACAATTTCCTATATAGTATCCCTGATATATATAAAATATATATTTACTATCTTCTTCTTTATAATGATCAAAGTAAGAAAAGGTCTTATAAAGCTTATTATTAGTCTCATCTATTACAATCTTATAAGTATTAGAGGTATTACTACTACTTACTTGATAAGTTCCATAGTTATCAACATATATTTTAATATTATCACTCTTAAAATTAAACTTTAAACCAAGTCCATCTTGTAAATCACTAGAGTTTAACTTATCTTTATCTATACATAAATAAAGTCTTTGATTAGTACTTGGTCCACAGTTATATATTTGATAATTATTCTTTATTGCATAAGCCATTACTATCTCTTCTTTTTCCTTTTCACTTAAATTATTTATATTAGAAAAATATTTATTTATAATATTAAAGTGAATTGGTAACGTTTCTAAATAGTTTAATCCTTTAGTTATATTATCATATTCTATTTTATCACTATATCTATAGGTTTTAACTTTATCACTTAAATCATAATAGAAAATTGCTAATATAAGTAACACTGCCGATAGACTCATTAAAAAAATTGTTAATATTATACTTTTCTCTTCTCTCATAAAAACTCCTACTTAAATATATATTTATAATAATCATTGTACTGCATACTTACTGATATTTGAAATTTATCATTTACATCTTGGTTTATTTTTTGAATATACTTTTCATCTACTCCTGATATATAAGGATTAAACTTATTAGTAGCACTATCATAAGATCCATAATTATTTACAAAACTTCTATCTGCTAGTATTACTAAGCCATCAGTATTAGGATCCATTATATCTTTTCCAATCATTAATCTAGAGTCATAGGTAAGTCCTAACATATTATAAACAGTTGGTAACACATCGATATTCATGGCATATTTATCAGTTTGATATTCACCTTTTAATTTACTATTATAGATAATAAGTGAGCCTCTATTTCGATCAAACTTATTATTTCTATCTATCTTTGATAAAAGATTTACCTCATTATTAGTTAAGTAGTAAGGAGAGTGATCTGATGATATAACGATTAAAGTATTATCTAGTTTATTACTTGCTTCTAGACTATTTAAAAGTTTTTCCATGGCTTTATCAAAATCAATATTTGCTGCTAAATAGTATTTAAGTGATGAGGGATAGTTATAACTTGTTAATTTACTAATATGTTTATTAGCAACAAAATTACTACTATCATAACTACCATGTCCAGATAGGGTAATATAGTAAGTAAAGAATTTATCTTTATTGATATAGTCACCTACACTTTGTTCAATCATATCTATATCACTTCCATGGAAATGATTACATTCCATATTAATACCATCTCTGCAATATCGCATCTTATCAAAACCTAGCGTACTAAAATATTTTTTTCTTCTATTATAGTCACCAGTATAATCATGATAGACGTAAGTAGAATAACCATTTTCTTTTAGTTTCCTAGGTAACAAATAAGGATTAGTATTATAGACCATATCGATAAGACTATAATCTTCACCAATAATAGGAAGCATACTCCACTCTAACATAAATTCACCATCAGCAGTAGAAGCAGGATACTTTGGAGCAAAGTAGTTATTAAACTTAATACCATTTTCCTTCATTTTATAAAGAGTCGGTGTAAGTTCTTTATTAATAGCTATCTCATCAAAAGATTCTGCTACTATAAAGATTACATTCATATCTTTAAACATACCTGTAAACTTATTTTGCATAGTAAGTGGTTGATTCTTTAAATAATTACTTATCTCATTAACTGAACTATTATCAGTATCAGTTGGAAAGGTAATATTATCTTCATTATATTTAATATCAATATCATCAGCAAGAATAGTTTTTTTATTAGTAAAGATATCTTCACTTTTCTTAGTAGTAGGATTAAATCCTAAAAGTTTTCTTTCTACACTTATACAAGATGACGTTAATAATCCAAAGTTTTTAACATTTAAAATAGGCATATTTACATTAAAGAATAAGTTATAAAGACTATAGTCATCTTCTTTATTTATATTAAAGATGGAAAAAGTACTATACCCTATCCCTAATAACATGACAAGGAAAAGATTTATCGCTTCTTTTTTATTAATTGAAGGAATGTTTTTTGGTAGATAAATAAGCATTAAGATAATAGGTATTATTAAGAAGATAATACTAATACCGTTTTGAAAGATAGTGAGAAAAACTTTATCATAACCATCTTTTAAAGCTTTTACAAAGAATAGACCATTGATACTAAAGAATGATTCATATATTTTAAAGTAGACTAATTCACTAGCAAAGATAATGGTTATTAAAATGATTAGAGTTTTCATAAGGATACTATTTATTCTAGTGTTTTTTAAAGTAGAGGTAATAATAGTAAATAGTATAGAAAAGACAAGAGCTAAAAAGAAAAACAGTAGTATATTAAATACACTAAGTTCATTAAAACAAGCTATATGAAATACTGCTTCTAAATAAAATAATATTAAAAAATAAATACCCCAAGTTTTCTTCATAAACATCTCACCTATTATATCTAGTATAAACTTTTTTCTTAAAAAAATAAACTTTTTTCTTAAAAAAACCAGGATAAACGCATGAGAAATTGTGCGTTTTTTATGTTATCTTATATATAAGAAATAAAATTGGAGGTATATTATGGCAAAAAAATCAAAAAAATTAGAGGAAATAAAAAATATGGTTAAAGATTTAAATGTT
>CAVLCG010000120.1:0-2890 GCA_963661445.1 bacterium
GCCTATAGAGCTAGCTCTTATTAATTTTACTCTATCTTCCTTATTCCCTGTACCATCATCCACGTCTTTCATTGTACCGATGATTCGCCATATATCACCATCGATACTTACGTAGTTATTTGGATTAGACCCAATATATCTTGTATTACCATAATCATCTGTGGCTAAGTTTGTTGTGTCAGTAGTTGCTAATGTTGTAACATATTCGACTACTGTTGGTAGTTTCACCTTAAAATATAGATTACATTTTGTTCTTGTATAATCTGTTGCATTATAATTTTCATAGTTAACTAAAGCTGTCCACTTATCTTGATCCCAACCTACTGTTACACCATTAGTACAATTACTTTTTTCAGTATCTAATGTATAGCCTGTGCCTTTCTTAGGCATATCACGCGTTATCTCACCATCTACATAATATGCAAAATATAAGTCACCTGGATCTTGTACTGTTCCATTGATCACATTAAAGTGTTTTTCTTCTGTAAATGTTGCATATGTTTTATATAAGTACATTCCAGATAATACTAACACACTAAATAACATAGTAGCTAATATTATTTTCCTTTTTTTATTAGTTTCTCTGAACGCTTGAAGTTCTATCTTATCTCCATTGTTAGAACCCCCCCCCAACCTTGTGTTAGGCTTATCTTTTACTTTTAAAAATCTCATATTCTTGTTCCACCCTTCTACTATTTTTATAAATAAATGATAGCATATTTTAAGGCCTTTAACAAGATACTTCTCAACTATTTGTGATTTATAATTCAAAATGTCCGCTTTTTCAAGTTGGTTTACAAAACAAAATGTCCTATAGAAACTCTTGATTTTTTTAAACGTTTAAATTTTGATTTACAAAACAAAATGTCCTATAATACATTCTCGGAAAGGAGGGAATGTATTTTTATGGCTAAAATAATTGATAAAGATTTATATCTTTCAGTTATAAAAAAAGTGGTAAATAAAGAGTTGACTCAAAAAGAAGCCTCTATTAAATTAGGTATTTCAGATAGACAAATTAGAAGGCTTGTAGTTAGTTTTAAAAATGATGGTGAAAAAGCATTTATTCATAAAAATATTGCCAATACACACGCAAAAAAAATCCCAGATAATCTTGTATCTGAAATTGTAAATATTTATTTAGACAAATATTCTTACTTTGGATTCACTCACTTTTATGAGGAACAAGGCTATAAATATGGTATTTCTTTCCAAAGCATGATAAACATATTTAAAGCCAATGATATAGTTTCACCTTATGCCCAACATAAAACGCTTAAATTATATAATGAGAATATGAAAAATGCAATAAGAGAAAAAACAATTAAAGAAGAACAGAAAAAATTGTTTAACGAAAGAAAAAAGGAAGAACTAGAAAAACATATAAGAAGATCAAATGTTAACTTTTCTTTTGGTGAAGAAATACAAATGGATGCAGCGTTTTGGAATTGGTTTGGTGACGATGAAAGTGCATTACATTTAGCAGTAGATAAGGCAACAAAGAAAGTGTTAGCAGGATATTTTGATTACGAGGAAACAACAGAAGCTTACCTCACAGTATTAATGGATATGGTTAAAAACTACGGAATACCTCAAAAAATCAAAACTGATAAGAGAAATTCATTTTCTATAAACAATGCTAAAAGTTCTAAAACTAAGCTTAATATAACTCAATTTGGACGCATATGTGAAGATTTAAAAATAGAGTTATCATGTAATAGTAACCCTTTGTTTAAACCTAACGTTGAAAGAGAAAATGGTACAGTAAAAAGAAGATTAAAAGCTGAATTAAAAGTTCATAATATTACCAATAAAGATGAAGCTACAATTTATCTTAATAAGGTTTTTATTCCTAAGTTGAATCAAATGTTCTCTTATAAAATAGATTCTAAAAGAAATGTGATGAGAGAAAATTATTATACTGAAAAAGAATTGAATTTTATTATTTCTTTAAGATGGGAAAGAACTATAGACAATGCTTCTTCTATTAAATATTACAATAACTATTATTTGCCAATTAATGAAGAAACTGGTGAGGTAGTATCTTTCAAAAGTGGTACCAAATGTACTGTAGTTAAAACATATGATAACAAATTGTTAGGAATAATAGAAGAAAAAACATATGAATTATTACTAGTAGAACAACAAGAAAACAAAAGTATTAAAGCTTCAACTCATGGTTATACTCCGAGTGGTAATAATCCTTGGAGGAAAAACATGATGTTAAGATAATGGGCTCTGCCCCAAACCCCAAGGTTTAACGCTTTATGTTACCAAAAAAGAAAATAAAAAGAAGTATTTTTGTGTTAATTTACTTCCTTTTTTGTTTAACATTAACTATGTGCTCGGGTTGTTCCTCAGCATTGCCTTATTCCAATAATCAATAAATTTATTATATAATAATACTTATTTTTTACAATAGGACATTTTGTTTTGTAAACGGGTTATGGTTAGTTTATTACTCTTTATTTCTATAGGACATTTTGTTTTGTAAATACTTAACTAAAAATAGGACATTTTGTTTTATAATTCACAGATTTTGATAATTAGGCTTTTATTTCAAGAATTTTTATGTTAATATGTATTTAATGAATATATTTCATATAATAAAAAGAGAACCTCTAGTTTTTCTGAGCTAGACGTCCTCGATTGCATGTAGGACGCCTAAACACTTTGTTTAGACGTTTTTTTGTAGTAAATAGAAAAAGGAGGAATTACTCTATGCTATATGGTTTTATAAAGTAATCCCACTAACAAAAAAATTAGCAGAATCAAAATAATGATTAAAAAATCTTTCTTCGTCATATGCTTATCCCTTCTAGAGGGCGTCTAACAACTAAAGGTTCGCGGCCTATTATATATCATTAAATGTGAGTATTTTGTCGAACCA
>CAVLCG010000121.1:0-2860 GCA_963661445.1 bacterium
AATGTTTGAAGGTTTAAAAATATATATGCAGGACTTAACTTAAAATAAAATTCAGCGAAAAATAATAGGGTGGCGACCATCCGATACTGGTCTTTTGAGAACTAATTTAGTTTGGTGAAGCAGAAAAGCCTTACCTCACGGTAAGGCTGCTGAAAACTTGTTTTCAGTTTTGTTAAATTATTTGATTATCGATTATTGGAATGTTTGGTAAAGAATTGTTGTTTTCTATAGTTATTTGTGGTAGTGTACTTTCACTATCTTTAAATTTATCACTAGGTATTTCTCTATCACTGTCTAATAATCCTAGTTTACTTTGCATATCTAAATCATCATCAATATCAATTATTCTGTATATCTCTTCAAAAGAAGTGGTTCCGTCAAGTACTTTATAAAGTCCATCTTGTAACATGGTTATTACATCAGATGTGTATACTATTTTTTGAAGATTTTCTTTCTTTAAATCATCTTCATTTAAGGCATTTCTAATTTCATCATTAATCAACAATACCTCTTGAATTGCTACACGATCATGATATCCACCAGAACAGTATTCACATCCCTCATGATTTGCTACATAAGTTTCTTCTACATCTTGATGAAGTGCTAGTTTAAATACCTTTTTTTGATAAGGTGTGGTAGCTTCTTTCTTACGACAATGAGTGCATAACATTTTAGCAAGTCTTTGGGAAATAATACCGGTTAAGGCACTAGATAGCAAATATCTTTCAACATTCATATCAAGTAGACGTTCAATGGTGCTTAATGAGTTATTGGTATGGACCGTAGATAATACTAAGTGACCAGTAATTGAGGCACGAACGGCAATTTTAGCAGTTTCACTATCACGAATTTCTCCGATTAGAATAACATTGGGATCTTGTCTTAAGATAGATCTTAAAACAGTAGCAAAGTCCAGTCCTATTTCACTATTAACTTGTACTTGGTTTAATCCTTCAAGATTCATTTCAATTGGATCCTCTACGGTAATAATATTAGTTTCCTTATTATTTAAAACTTGTAGAATAGAATATACAGTTGTACTCTTACCAGAACCAGTAGCTCCTGTGATTAGTATTATTCCATTAGGTTCCTTAATCATTTTCTTTAACTTTTCTAAGTTTCGTTCGTTAAAACCTAAAGAATCAATACCTGCTAAACTTCTAGAGTAGTCAAGAATACGAATAACGCACTTTTCTCCTTCATTGGTAGGAAGGGTAGAAACACGAGTTTCCATAGGAATACCTTTAATAGTTCCTTTAATAGCTCCATCTTGAGGAAGTCTGCTTTCTGTGATATTCATATTAGCTAGAAGTTTAATTCTAGTGATTAAGTTTCTTTCATATATCTTTTGAATCTTGGTATAATCTCTTAAATCACCATCGACACGCATTCTGACCATTAAAAAATCCTCTCTTGGATCAAAATGTATATCACTGGCACCATGAGTGGCACCATATGCTAAAATGTCATCAACAACATTAACAACTGGAGTTTTTGTCATATCATAACTAACCATTTAATCAACCCCTTTTATTTTTAATATGGTATTTTACTATAATCTATTATATAATAGGATTAAGATTGGTGCAAGAGGTGATATTTATGAAAAGTATAAAAAAAATTAATAATAAAGGTTTTATGCTTGCTGAAACACTAATAGTAAGTATTTTCGTTTTAAGTGTTTTTTCCATGCTTTATATTAATATTCTTCCTTTAATAGCAGAGTATGAAAAATATAAAGATTATAATACGGTAGAAGCCACTTATAATACTCATTGGGCTAGGAAAATTATTCTAGATGGACTAGGAGAAGATTATTTCACAAAGGTTATAGATAATGGCTATTTAGATGTTAGTAATTGTCTTTTGTACACTAGAAATAATATGGAAGATTGGTGTGGTAATTATAAAACAGTTAATGAAGTAAACAGAATTTATTTAACTACTTATAGTCTAGAGAAATTTAAAAACAAAGTTAAAAGTAGTACTACTGATAGAAGAGAATTTAAAGAGTATATTGATTATTTACCAACTTATAGTAAAAATTCTGCCAAGGTGAATAATAATAACTACTTTCATGTGATAATTGAGTATAACAAAGGCGATGAACATAATTATGGAATTATGGAGGTACATAGAAAATGAGTAAACTTAATAATAAAGGCTTTACTGCTATAGAGCTATTAGTTACTTTTATTATTTTATCTTTTGTAGTAACAGGAATGTTTGATGTTGTACTAAATTATAAAGATAAAGAGCAACATGAATCACTAAGAAGTAGCATCATAGATTATGAAAATAAGATACAAAAACTAATTCAAGATGACTTGGTAGTTGGTCATTTAGTAAGTGTAAAATTACCAGATAATAATGCCACTGACAAGCTAAATGCTACTTTTAGAATGAGTAATTCAACAACTAATGTTCAATATAATACCAATTTAGTAATAAACCTAACTAACAATAATATAAGCTATGGTAAAAGTGGAGAAGAAATAACTTATTCACTTCCTGATATTGAAAATTTAACTTTTAATAAAGATGAAACTTCTATTGAATTACTAGGTGATGATGCTACTTTTATTAAAATAAATATTTCTCTATCTCATCCTGATTTTACAGATGATGAATTAAACTTTTCTATAACTGCACCTGTAAATTATCCAATTAATTTAAATAATAAAAGTTTTTTTCCTATATAAGGAAAGTGCGTTTAGATTATTGCTGAAAGAAAAGTGTGTTCATTAAAATTAAACCCACCACAAAAAGATTAAAGCAAAACTTCAATTCTTTTATACAATAAGAAAGTTATAAAACCAATAATGTGGTAAGTAGCTATAAAGAAAAAGTATATAATTCG
>CAVLCG010000122.1:0-2830 GCA_963661445.1 bacterium
GTAGAACTGGGGAAAAGGTGGAGGAATACAGAACCAAAGCCTTACCTATAGTTATAGTATGAACAATAAAAACAGATTAATAGAAATAATAAGTATTATAAAAATTAATAATTTAGTTAATGATAGAAGTCCTAAAAATCTAAGGAAAACTATTGAAGACTTAGGACCAACTTTTATAAAAATAGGACAAATCCTTTCTACTAGAGTTGATTTAATTCCTAATGAATATACTAAAGAGTTATCAAAGTTGAGGGGCAATGTTACACCACTACCATATCCACAAATAGAAAAAATTCTTAAAAAGGAATATAAAAATTTAGATAATATATTCTCCCATATAAACGAAAAACCAATCGGTTCAGCATCTATTGCACAGGTTCATAAAGCTAGATTAAAAGATAAAAGAACTGTTGTTTTAAAAATTAGAAGACCAAATATTGAAGAGGAAATTAAACAAGACATAGAATTATTAAAACAAGCTGTTAAGATATTACACCTTAATCATTTTATCAAGATAATGGATTTAGATAGGGTATTAGATGAGCTATATACAACCACAATGATGGAACTAGATTTTGTTAAAGAAAAAGAGAATATGTTATTCTTTGAAAATCATAATAAAGATATTCCATATATCTCTTCCCCTAAAGTAATAGAAGAATTATCAACTAAAAATATTTTAGTCATGGAATATATTGATGGTATAATGATATCTAATATAGAAAAGTTAGATAGTGAAGATTATGATAAGAGTCTTATTGCTAAAGAATTAAGTAAAAACTATATTAAACAAGCTTTAGATGATGGTATGTTTCATGCTGACCCTCATCCTGATAATATAACAATTTATAATGATAAAATATATTTTCTAGATTGGGGTATGGTTGGTACTCTATCAAAACTTAATAGAGCTTTATTAAATAAATGTATGAAAGCAATTATTACTGAAGACTATCAAGAGGTAGCTAACTGTTTATTATCAATGTCTATAAGAAAAGATGAGACTGATTATCAAAAACTAATAGATGATATCAAGAGTATTTTAGAAGAATTTTCTACTATTGGTCTTGATGAAATAGATACTAGAAAATTTATTACTGATATGTTTAAAATGCTTCAAGAAAATAATTTAATATTAGATCATAATGTCACTATGTTAATACGTGGTATTGGTGTAATTGAAGGAGTATTACAGTCACTTGATTCTAGTATCAGTTTAACTAGTGTTTTAAAGGATAAAGTACTAGAAAATGAGAAGAAGGCTTTACTATCTGGAGAAACATTAAAGAATTTAGAGAAGAAAGTATTAAAGAGTAGTAAAAGCTTAATAAACATTCCAGAAGAAACAGAAAGCTTATTAAAATATATTAAACAAGGAGACTTTAAATTTAAGTTAGAACTAAGTGATTCAACTAAACATATAGATAAGTTAGAAAATCTTCTACATGAATTAATACTTGGTTTTATTGATGGTTGCTTAATACTAGCTTACAGTTTTACAACAACAGAATTAGCTAAATTTATTATATTAGTTTCTATAATTATTGTATCAGCTTTACTGATATTTAAAATGATAAGAGATTTATTACATAAAGGATATTAGCAATAATATTCTTTTATTATTGTTGCATTTCATTATAAATCCAAACCATTATAGTATCTACTATCTCGTCTATTTCTTGTTTTGTTAAACACCTATTTTTATCTATATGATACCATTTAGAAAGACATCCTCTACAACATGTAGCTGTAGCATGTTCAGCAATAAAAACAGGATGTCCTCTCATTGGTGTTTGTTTACCATCATTTAAAGTAGGATATGGTGCTAATCTTTTACTTATAAAATCATAAGCATGTGACTTAATCACCTGATATCCTCTATCTAAAACATATTTCTTATCTTTATTAGAAAGATGAAAACTACTACGAAACTTAGAAGTCTTAAATCTCTCTAATTTTTTATCTATTACATACTTTTCACTCATTTTCATCTTGATTCACCACATAAATTCTATCTCATTCTTATAAATTTAACAAGTGACTTTTCCTTTTCTAATTCTTTAATAAAGATAGAATAATTATTACTAGGTACTAATAAATAACATCTATTCTTTGTTCTAGTTATGGCTACATAAAATAATCTTCTCTCTTCACTAAAAGGATAATCTTCTTCTTTTTTAGTTACCAATCTCATTATCCTTTCTTCTTTTATTTGATTAGGGAACCCTAATACACTATTAAAAAAATTAATCACTATAACATTATCTGCTTCTAATCCTTTAGATTTATGAATAGTTAAATAATTGATAACTAAATCTTCTCTTTTCTTATATATAATTTTATCATCATTGACTACTAATAAATCACTTAAAATAAGATTTATATCATTATTATTTCTACCTAAAATAAAGATACTACCTTTATCTATTTTATCAAGCACTTTCAGAATAGTAGCCTTTAAATTACTAGAATAAATAACTTGTAGTGGATAATCAATATGCTTAGATGATGTTAACTCTTTCCTTAACTGATATTTATTTTTCAAAATAAACTTACTAGCTATTTTTATAAGTTCTTCACTATTTCTATAAGTATTTTTTATTTTATGAGTAACTGCATCTTTATAATAATCGGTAAAGTTATAAAATAGACTTATATCACAGCCACTAAACCTATAGATAGATTGAAAATCATCTCCTACCACCATTAAAGAACTATTAAATTTATCTACTAATTCTTTAATAAATAAGAATCTAACATAGGATGTATCTTGATACTCATCAATAATAATATATGATATTTTTCTTTTATAATATTTAATTCTATCCCT
>CAVLCG010000123.1:0-1248 GCA_963661445.1 bacterium
TCGCATTAATGTTATTTTTCTTAACCCAAGCATTAATTTGTTCCTCATTCATATTTGTTAAATTAGGAACAGTAATACCCTTACCCTTTGAAACAGTAATAGTTAAAGTATCAGTAGTATTCATAGTTGAATTAGCTGATACTGATTGAGATATTACATTACCAGATTCTACAGTTTCTGAATAGGCCTCAATTTTTTCTAATGTAACCTTATTAGTCTTTGCCCAAGATTCTACTTCTGAATAAGTCTTGCCCTTAAAATCAGAAACAGTTACGGTACCTGCAGGTTGAGGACCTTTAGAAATAGTAATATTCATTGTGCTAGATCTTGTAAAATCAGCTTCATCGACGCCTTTAATTTCATAATTAATAACCGCATCTTTTTCTACTGATTCATTATAGGTAGTAGTAATCTTAGTCTTTGTTAATTTGTTTGCTGAAATCCAAGATTCTATTTCTGACTTAGACATTGTCTTTATATCAGGAACCGAAATCTTTTCATCAGGATCAGCACCTAAAGAAATAGTGAAAGTAATTTTTACATCACTTTTTACCTTCTTACCAGCATCAACACTTTGTGTAAGAATTACATCTTCAGCATTATCAAAGTTATATTCTTCCTTAAAGACAATACCACTAGTTGTGATTCCTTGTTGTTTTACCCAAGAAGCAACATCACTTTTTGTTTGGCCAACAAAGTTTGGCATCTCAATCTTAGGCGCAAAGAATAAAAAGTAAGATAAAACACCAAGTACAACAACAGAAACCCCTACAATAATTAAAGCTTTAGGATTTACTTGTTTTTTGGGTTTATCTACTTTAATTCTTTCTTCTTCTTTAAAACTATCTGGTTTTTTACCATCAGAAGAAAATTGACTTAAAAAATCCTTTTCAGACATTTTTATTTTTTACCTTTCTTTTTTCCATGCTTATTAGTAAGCGCAAATAAGGCACTAAAGGCAACCAATGCACCAATAATAGTAAATATTTTTTTCATAAAACATCCTCCTTAATTCTGTCTTATCTGTACTAATTGTACTATAAAAAAAACAGAATGGAAGACATTCTGCAATTTTTATGATTTTGCGTTGAATAGTTCAGAGATGATTGCTGATCCAAGTATTAAAATCGCCCCAATTATTTTATAGATATCCATAGACTCATTAAGAAGTAAGGCACCTATTAATACCGACAAAACTGGCTCAACATAGCCTATAATGGCGATTTTGATAGGTGTTAGCGTATTAAT
>CAVLCG010000123.1:1313-2701 GCA_963661445.1 bacterium
AATACCGACATAACTGGCTCAACATAGCCTATAATGGCGATTTTGATAGGTGTTAGCGTATTAATTGAATCAAAATATAAACAATAGGCAAAGCCGGTATGGATAATTCCTAGCATCAATAAAATAGAAATTGTTTTAATATCATAAGAAATTAAATAGCTCTTATTAATAAAAATTAAAGGTAATGTAGTAAGCGATGAAAACAATAACTGTACTATTGTCTTATCATAGGGTCCTATACCCTTTAGCTTTTTATTCATAAAGACCAATGTTACAAAACCAATTGAACCACATAGTCCAAATATAAGCCCTCTTATATCACTATTATTATTACTAAAGACGCCGGTTAAAAAGACAATTCCGATAAAAGAAGCGATAATACATAATATTTGTTTTAAAGATAATTTATCTTTATATAAAATAGCGGAAATAATAATTATCGTAATGGGAGCAGTATAGTTACCAAGTGAAGCAAGTGATACGGCATATTTATAGCCAATAAATAAAAATATCTCATTTAGACCAAGGGAAATGCCACATATCACAAGATACTTAAAGTTTTTCTTGATAGCCTCTATATCTAATTTTTCTTTCTTAATAGCTAATAAGAATAATATAAATAAACAACCAAGTGTTCCTCTACAAAAGACAACAAATTCGCTATTTACATCTATAAAAGCTAAAAAGAACCCGAGGGTTCCATATAGAAAAACGGAAATAAAATACTTTAGTGAACTACTCATTCTACTTCATGTAATTTAAATCCAGCAACATCATCAACTGGCAATGAGAAACAAATGATTCCAGCTTCAGATCTTGTAGACATGATTGAAGACATAATGTCATTTTTTTCTTTTGCGTTACAAACAATCAAAATGATTTCTTTTTCGGAAACTAAAGACAGCCCCATGAATTGTTGAGCCTCTTTATTACCCATTCCCTTACCATGTAATACCGTGCCGCCTCTTGCTCCAGCCTTTTTAGCAGCAGCGATAATCTCATTATTGAAACCATAATTAGCTACAGTAACAATTAATTCATGTTTACTTTCTCTCATAGTTTTTTCCTTTTCCTTTGTATACTCTTGCCCATTTAATAAAAAGCTAAGCACCTTTTTACCACCAACACTATTTAGTGGAACTAAGTAACAAATACCCGTTCCTGGATTATCGATATATAATTCTTTTTCTAATCCCTTTTTTATTTTTTTCCATGTAGGCTCACTAACAACTGTGCAATGCATAGTTTTTTCATCATCTTCTAAGCCTAGATAATCAAGCACATCATAAGCAGCAGTGCCCCTACCATAATTGATAGTACCGGTAACTAGACCATGTTCCTTATAAAAGTCTAAGAACATCTTTAATTTTTTTCGACTACAAATTGTA
>CAVLCG010000124.1:0-2642 GCA_963661445.1 bacterium
CATCTTCACTATAAGGATACTTTCTCTGATATAGATTATAAGTAGTTACTAAATCAATAGTAGAAAAGTTCTTTCTAAATAAATATTCTATATCATCGGTTACTCTTCCAAGATGAGCATTTTCTAAACTTATGAAATAACCATCATCCTTAGGTAAGAAATGATCAAGTGAACACTTACCATGACAATACACTAATCTTTCTCTTTCCTTATTCTTTACTATACTATACCATTCTTCTAATAGCTGATTGGCTAGATTAAGTTGATTATTAATTAGACTACTATTTCTTAAAAATAAGTATTCAACGGGTAGATAATACACTTTAGACTCTAGTTGTAAAATAAGGTCATGATAATAAGCATATAAATAGTTAATTTCTTTTTTCTTAGACTCATAGAACTCTTTAACCTCATCTAGATTAATAGTTCTATAAGTAGTAGTTTTATTTTGCCAAATAGCAAGATTTAAGACAAGTCTTTTACTTATTTCATCATCAGTTAAACTAGTTTTTTCTACATAAGGAAATATTAGTTCACTATTAGTTATTTCTATTGGTCTTAAGTAATTATCTACTAAGTGATCATCTAAATACTTATAGACATCTTCTATATCATAACTAGTTCTTTTTTTTATAAAGAGTATTTTATCAGGATACTCTATTATTTTATTATTACCGACTAAGGTGTACTTAACTTGTTGCTGCATCTTTTTTTACTGTTGGAATAATTATTTTACTACCAACATTTAAGTTATCTAAATCATTATAGTATGATAACTCTTCTCTTGTTACTCCATAGTTTTCTATGATATTTTCAATACTATCATTTTCTCTTAATAGATAAACAGAGTAAGTTGTGTAAGTTTCTTCGGTATTAGCAAAAGCGGAAAAGATAGAGTTCATCACCTTAGTATCAGTTGTTGTCGTTTTATCTTCTTTAATATCATTCTTTATAACAGGTTCTTCTTTCTTCTCTTCAACTACCTCTTCTTTCTTATCAGTACTCATTATATTATCAATTACTTTTTGACTATCTTCCACCTCTTTCTCTGTTAGTAGTTCTTTATCATCATTAGTAGTATCTTCTACTTGTTCATCAATAACCTGTTCTTCCTCTATTTTAGGTAGTTCCTCTCTAACTGGTTCAATTACTTTCTCTTCTTCTTCAAGTTCAATTACTTCTCTACCCTTAACTAAAACATCAATATATAAGTGAAGAGTATCTTCATTTCTAATATCATAAGTAAAGTTATGAATAGCAATAGATCTATTATCTTCTTCTAACTCTTTAGTTAGCATAATATCAACAGGAATGGCATACTGAAAGTCTTCTTCTAAAGTTGAAGCTTCTGTCATCTTATAAGTACCACTAACTATCATATCACCACTAATCGTACTAGGTCCTTGGAATGCTAGAGTATGTTCTAAAGAAATACTTGTCACTTCCCCTATCATCGTCTTAAAAGCAATTTCTTTTTCAAATGAAATAATTTGTTTCATAAATTCCTCCTCTAGTTAAGTCTATTCTAAGGATAATTTTTTATGAGAACAAAAAAAGTCCAAAGAAGCGGGGCTTCGAACGATAAAACCTATACTTATATATAGGTGGGTGTGCATAGTCTATCTTCTAGGATCCCTAGTCAGTGAAAAGGTATTCAACACAGATAAACACTCATCAGCACTCCCTTATCGCTTCTTTAGTCGGTTTTATACTGTAAGCCGTATCGTCATTCTTTAGACAATTAAATTATATCAAATATATATTTTAATAGCAAGCATGGTGTCCAATACTTTACATTTTTTCTCTATCTAATATATTTTCTATCATGACTATATTTATACTTGGATTATATTAATTACGTTAATTTTTTTCACTATTGATGTTACAATCTACTATAGAAAACTTCAGTAGTTTTAGTTTTTGTAATTTCGTAAAATTATGATTACTCAAGTTTTCCTTTTAAATTTACTTTTTTTAATTCATTGGCTTGTTTGTAGTTACCATATTCATTTTTAATTTGGTCGAATTTGACCAAATTAAAATCACTATTATGTGTTATCAAATATAATAACATTGCATATTTCCTTTAACAATTATCTCTGTTGTTTCTTTTATACCTTTTTAAATTCTTTTATTTTTCTCTTAGCATTAGTAGTCTTTGCGTAATCTAGCCATTCTCTATTAGGTCCACTAGATAAGGAATCAGTTAATACTTTTACTCTATCTTTATTATGAAGAATATAATCTATATTAACTTTCTTATCATTTACAAAAGCTCCTATCATAGTATTTCCTATATCAGTATGAATCTTATAAGCAAAATCAATTACTGATGAATCTTTAGGTAGTTCAATCACCTCTCCTTTAGTAGTATAAACATATATCTTAGAGGAGAATAATTCTTGTTTTACTTGTAGGACAAAGTCTTTATTATCATTGAACACTTTATTTATACCTACAAGCGAATGAACAAAACTGAAAACAAATTTTCAGCAGCCTTACCTCACGGTAAGGCTTTTCTGCTTCACCGAACTAAATTAGTTCTCAAAAGACCAGTATCGGATGGTCGCCACCCTATTATTTTTCGCTGAATTTTATTTTAAGTTAAGTCCTGCATATATATTTTTAAACCTTCAAACATT
>CAVLCG010000125.1:0-2637 GCA_963661445.1 bacterium
ATAATAACCTTTTTGAGCAGTGCTTTGAATTTCTGCTCTCGCTTTGTATGATAATAATACAATGGCTTTTTGTTTATAATCTGAATTAATTACTCTGTACCACATGTTATGAGAATTTTTTTGACTACTAGAATACCAGTTTACAACGCTAAAGCTATTACTATCTTCTTTAGGATTAGAAAACATCATTTTGTCATTTGCCCAATTTGAATTAGCAGTGATTTCATATGTTTGTACAACTCTTGATGAAGCATTAACCCCCAACTAACGCTAATGAAACAATAGCTAATATAATTAGAAAAAAGTTTTTCTTTTTCATTTTTACACCTCCTTTCGTCATCTCTATACTAAATCATTAATTTGATTTAATACCTTTTTCTTGGTTGACTACAGAATAGCAATAAATTAAAAAAAATCGAGTAGAGAAAATTAAATAATATCTCTTATATTTAATTTATCCCTCTCACACCACCGTACGTACCGTTCGGTATACGGCGGTTCAATTTATATTAATGTATGTACTTTTAAGTAATGGTCTAGTGGCATCACTAGGCCTTTTCTTTTCAGCCTTTCATTAGATATTGCTACATGAAGTACGATAGACATCGAGTTATGCCAATAACTTGCTCTACTATATGCTGTTCTTTTAGCTTTTTCTTTTGATACCCCAAGTTTCAATAAGCATTCATGTCTATGCCTACAAGTTTTCCATTGTTTCCAAATGATACACCTTATTCTTCTTCTTAGGTGTTGTCCTATACTAGTCATAACCCATTTCATATCAGCTATTCTAAAGTAATTTATCCATCCCCTTATAACTTGATTTAGCTTTATAATTCTGGTTTTCAAAGAAATACTCCAACTACGTTTTGTCAGTTGTTTTAATTTTCTTTTAAATTTCTGAATAGATTTAAGATGTGGCTTAGGCTTTATTATGCCTGTGTTTGTAGTAAAGAAACCAAAACCTAAATATTTTATTTGGTTAGGTCTAGCCACTTTACTTTTGGTTACATTGACTTTTAAACCTAATTTCTTTTCTATAAATCTTGTTATAGTTTCCATAACTCGATTTGCAGCTTTTTCTGACTTTACTACAATTATGCAATCATCTGCATATCTTGTAAATCTTAAACCTCTTTTCTCAAGTTCTTTATCTAATTCATTTAACATGATATTAGATAGTAATGGGGATAGATTTCCACCTTGGGGTGTACCAACTTTTGTTGGACTAACTACTCCGTTTTCCATTACTCCACTTACTAGATATTTTCTTACTAATGATACTAACTCTCCATCATGTATTGTTTTCATGATTATAGCAATTAATTTGTCATGACAAACATTGTCGAAAAACTTTTCCAAGTCAATATCTACTAACCATGTATACCCATCGTTAAAATATTCTAATAATTTTACTATGGCCATTTCACATGAACGTCCAGGTCTAAAACCATAACTATTTTCACTAAATTGTTTTTCATAAATAGGACTTAATACTTGTACTATTGCTTGCTGTATAACCCTATCTACTACAATTGGTATTCCAAGACTACGTTTATCTCCATTTTCTTTTGGAATATAAACTCTTCTCACTGGGCTTGGTTTATACTTTCTAGTTCTGATTTGTTCTTTTAGTTCTTCACCATGTTCATAAAAGTATGAATATAATTCTTCCACTTTCATCCCATCAATTCCACTTGCACCTTTGTTAGATACAACTCTTTCAATAGCATTCTTAATGTTATTATCACTAAGTACTTGCTCTAGTAATTCCATACTCGTTCTTTCCTTTCTAATTTCAACATTAATTATTATCTCTTTTGAGGTTTTATTCGTAAGATACGCTTACTACTTTTCCTTTTATTTGTTCTGATTAATAATTAACGTAATTTTAGTGTACTTAAACACTATAAATTGTTCAGTCCTTCCTAGTTTTCACTAGTACTATGACCTCGGCTGACTTCTTGCAATAAACCTTTTTCGACCAGTTTTCTTAATAGGGTCCTCCTTAACTGTTTGCAAGACCTCCCGTGGTAAGACATACAACTTTCCTCGTTTACTCACTTGATTTACTATATAAACTTACGTGTATCTTTTGGACTTTAGTTTGTCTTGTAACCTCATCCATTCATATAGCCTTTGTATCAAGTTTCTATTCGTTGAGCCACGATTTTGTTTCACGCTTCCTTCGGCCCCAACCTCACGATTGATGCTCTGCGTTTCCCTAATACTACGTAGATACCAACGCGTATAGTGGACTTTCACCACCTAGTTATATGCCATGCACGGCACACAAGAAGGTAAAAGTTACTCATTGGTCGAACTTTTACCTTCATTTTTACCTTTATTTATCGTTGCTTTTTTAAAACTGTCCACTAATCAGCTTTCGTATATTACTTATTTGGGTTTTAAAATTTGTATTCATTAATACACCATCTCCTTTACTTGCTGGCCCCATTACCAGTAAGGTGTATTATAATGTGTTATCAGGGAAAATTAAAAGAGAAACCTTTAATTTATGAGGTTTCTTTTAAAAATCCATGATAATATTAATTCCCTGATAACGTAAACGGATTACCCCTGCTGCCATCTCCACTTTGTATTCCCACATTCGATGTCAGATAAACGACAGGCCGA
>CAVLCG010000126.1:0-2634 GCA_963661445.1 bacterium
TATAAATTAACCATAGGTGGAAAAGATGGAATAATAGCAAATGAGAGTATGATTTCTTATTTTGCAGTATTTCAAAAAGTAACATCAATGGACTTATCAGCACTTGATACATCACAAGTAACAAATATGGTTGGTATGTTTCAGGCCTGTAATGGTTTAACAAGTCTAAATGTAAGTAGTTTTGATACATCAAAAGTAACAAATATGAGTTATATGTTTGGTTACTGTATTAGTCTAACAAGTCTAAATGTAAGTAGCTTTGATACCTCAAAAGTAACAAATATGGGTTGTATGTTTTTAAAATGTAGTAGTCTAACAACATTAGATTTAAGAAAATTTGATACATCACAAGTAACAAATATGATTGGTATGTTTACTGACTGTAGTAGTCTAACAACATTAGATTTAAGTAATTTTGATACATCAAATGTAACCGAGATGAATACTAATAATTTTGGTATGTTTGAAGGATGTAGTAGTTTAACAAGTTTAGATTTTAGAAAGGCTACTTTTGATGCGGTGGGGGAGAGTACTTATGATACTAATATGTTTAGTTCTGTACCATCTACTATAAATATAATAACAAAGGATGCAACTACTAAGGCATGGTTAGAAGATAAACTTGGTAGTGGTAATGGAACTGTTACTATTGCATAAGTATTAAATTATTAGAATAGATAATTTATATCGACAATATTTTTAAAACTTTCTTGTTATGATTACTATGGTGATTATATGAGAGAGTTTTTTATTTTTGAAGTTAAAGATGAGTTTAAAAGTTTATATCAGGATAAACCTTCTATTTTGTATCAAATTCTAGAACAGATATATTTCTTAGGTGAAGAAAATGCTAAGTATGGTTATAGTCTATTTAAACAACTAACTAAAAAGATAGATAAAGATAAACTAGATCAACATATCTTTATTAAATATCATCAGTCTATTCCCTATAGTAAAAGAAAAGGTATTCACTATTATAATAATCCTTCTCATGAAGAGATAGGATCACTAGCTATTAAAAAAAGTTATATGCTGTTAAAGACTAATTACTATCATTCTTTTTTCTTGAAAGTATTAAATGGTCTAAATAATAATTATTTTATTTGTGATTTTAAGAATCAAGACTATTTCTTTTTAGAAAATTATAATGAAGTATTATCGAGATGAAAATGAATGATATTTCCAATACTTGCTAGAATTAGATACTTTTGGAAATATTTTTCCAAAACCTGACAAGTACTCAAAATTGATATAGAATGTGACTAAGAGGTGATTTATAATGCAATCAGTAATAGAAAGACCTAGTTATCTTGATGAATTAAAAAGATGGAAAGATAAAGATTTAATTAAAGTAGTTACAGGTATAAGAAGATGTGGAAAGAGTACACTATTTGAACTATTTATTAATTATTTGAAAGACACAGGTATTAAAGATGAGGAAATAATACATATAAATTTAGAAGATGCAGACTATAACTTTAAAGATTATAAAGAACTTTATGATTATATAATTGAAAAAATTGATAAAGAAAAACAATATTATATATTTTTAGATGAAGTACAAAATGTTCCTAAGTTTCAAAAAGCTGTAGACAGTTTATACATAAAAAAGAATATTGATGTATATATAACTGGTTCTAATGCTTATTTGTTATCTGGTGAACTTGCTACTTTACTATCAGGAAGATATATTGAAATAAAGATGTTGCCATTATCATTTAAAGAATATGTCAGTGCTTTCAATGACAATAATTATCAGAAATTATTTCTTGACTATATGAAAAATGGTGGCATGCCTGGCAATTTAAATATCTTACAAACTAATCCTAATGATATTGATAAATATTTAGATGGTATATTTTCAACTATAGTATATAAAGATATTATGGCTAGAAATAATATTACAGATAAAATGTTACTAGAAAGTGTTTTAAAATTTATATTTGATAGTATAGGTAGTCCCATATCTACAAAGAAAATAAGTGATACTTTAACTAGTAAGGATATTACTACTAGTAATCATACGGTAGAAAACTATATAACTGCTTATCTTGAGAGCTTTCTAATATATAAAGCGGAAAGATTTGATGTTAAAGGTAAGAATTTATTAGCAAGAGATTATAAATACTATGTTGTTGATACAGGACTAAGAAGCTATTTACTTGGTAAGAAAGCGAATAGCGATATGGGACATATATTAGAAAATATAGTGTATCTTGAATTACTTAGAAGAGGATATAAAGTTTATGTCGGTAAAGTTGATGAGTTAGGGGTGGATTTTGTTACAGAAAATAGAGATGGCTTAAAATATTATCAAGTGGCACTAACAACTAGAGATGAGAAGGTTTTAGAAAGAGAATTAAGATCACTAAGAAAAACAGGTGATCACTATCCTAAATATTTATTAACTTTAGATATGGATTTAGAAACAGATTATGATGGCATGACAAAAATTAATGTAATTGATTGGTTACTAAAAGATGAAAAATAGTTATTTATTATAAAATGTAATAAGTGTTTAAAGAATAGGTATAATTATTTTAAAGACAAAAAAGTAAAAGTAAAAAGATAAAATTTACTGTTAAACCTTTTTTAAAATGTCACCATTAAATTTTTTTAAAATGTCACTTTTTA
>CAVLCG010000127.1:0-2573 GCA_963661445.1 bacterium
CAAGAGAAGAATTAGTTAATAAATTATTAGAGTATCAAGCCTATAAAGAAATAAGTAAAGACTTAAAAGAAAAAGAAGAGTTAAGAAGTGAAATATATACTAAAGCTCCTGAAAAGTATAGTAATTATCAAGAAGAAACTACTTTTGAAGGTGGTTCTGTTGATTTGCTAATAGATGCTTTTAAGAAATTTTTAATAAGAAAAGAAGAAGAGAAACCACTTAATACTAAAGTGACAAAAAAAGGTATATCGGTATCTAGTAGAAGATATGAGATAAAAAAATTACTGAAAGAAAGAGGTAAAGTATCATTTTATCAAATGTTTTCTGTTAGAACTAAGGAATATATAGTAGTTACTTTTCTAGCTATTTTAGAAATGGCTAAGAATAAGGAGTTAATTATTCATCAAGAAGGAATCTATGATGAAATAATTTGTGAGGGGGTCTAAAATGGAAGCAGTACTTGAAGGGTTATTATTTGTAGTAGGAGATGATGGTTTATCTCTTGAACAAATAAAAGATATACTAGAAATAGATTTTGAAGATATTAAAACATTAATTGCCACTTTACAGGAAGAATATTCTAAAGATAGTAGGGGAATAAAAATAGAATTTTTAGGTAATAAGCTTAAGCTTACCACCAAGAAAGAACATCACTTGTATTATCAAAAATTACTTGAAAATAAAGAAACTCATTCACTTAGTCAAGCAGCTTTAGAAACTCTTGCTATTGTTGCTTATAATCAACCATTGACTAGAATCCAAATAGATCAGTTAAGAGGAATTGCTAGTGCTCAGATGGTTAGAAAACTAGTGGCAAAAGGTTTTATTAAAGAATCTGGTAGAAGTAGTTTACCAGGTAGACCAATTCTTTATGAAACGACAAGTGATTTTCTAGACTATTTTGGACTTGCCAGCATTGAAGAATTACCTGATATGCGTGATTTCTTGAGTAGTGATAAAAAAGAGGAAGAAGTAGATTTATATGAATCTAAGTACAAAGAAATAAACGATTAAAAAATGTAACATAGTTGTGTTACATTTTTTTGACTTTTTGTAATTTTTTGTCTTGATCTCTTAAGGCATTAACTATACTTTTTTCTTCTTCAGTTAAACAAAATTTTTCTATAAAACCATTTTCTGCTATTAAATTATATTGCTCAGTAATATCTAATTTTGGATATCTAGTTGGTAGTTCATATTTTAATTTGTATTTTTCTACTAATCCATTATAAAAGGAGCTTTTACAAATGATTTTTTCATTAACATTAATTAATCCTAAATACTTTAGTGCATCGTTTGTTTGTGCAGCAAGTAAATGATCATTTGGTATTGCATCTATATATACTTTCTACTTCTTTGATATTTAGCTCTGGTTTTAAAATACAATATGTTTCTCCCTCCTTATTATCAAACCACATTGTTTTATATAGATTGTAAGTTTTACTATTATTTTCTTCTAGTATATTTTCAATAGCTTGATGAAACTTTTTTAAATCATCTAATAAAGCCATTTTTTGTTCTTTATTACTATATTTATATAGATATAATAATCCTAGAGAGTAGGCATCTTCGTCATACATTCTTCTTGTCATAGTTAATTTTCTTTCCTTTTAGTAGCTTTATTAAAAAAATCTATTGGTTTTTTCACATATTTTAATTTTTTAGCAACTTCATTAGTAATATTTGTTTCTTCATTTACTTTGAAATCAAGTATTCCCATATCAATACCATTACTAAATGTCGTATAATCTACTTCACCTGGTTCTGAATTTATCATAATACTTCTAAGTAACTCTAATAATCTTCTTTTGTTTACTAGTGACATGAAATCTTTACTTGCATCTTTATTAAACATATAAAATAGATCAGGATCTATTATTACAATTCCGTTTCTATTAATAACAGTATTTCTTTTTTTTACATCTTCAGCACATATTCTATAATCAGAAAAATTTTCAAATAAATTTTCTAGATTTTCTATGTTTTCTAAGAAATAGTCCTTTTGTTCAAACATGACATTTACTAAGTTGTTTCCCGAATAATATTTTGCTGTGTAAGCATCCACTATAAATGGTCTATTTTTTATCCTATTTTTAAACAATTCTATTCGATTACAATCGGTATAAATATCAAACAGCTTTATAAAGTTTGGATTATCAATGTCTTTAAGTACATCAAACATTTCTTCACTTAATCTCCAGCTTAATGTCGTTTTTGATGAATATTCTTTAAATATTTTTTCTTTATCATAGAAGACTTGTGCACATCCACCACTACTTAGATATTCCATGTTATTTAATTTTATTCCTTGATATTTTCTATTATAGTATGCCATAATTTTAATTTTCCCTCACAAGTTAATAGTATTATAGCTAATAAGTAAGGTTTTATCAATATAGAACAAAACTGAAAACAAGTTTTCAGCAGCCTTACCTCACGGTAAGGCTTTTCTGCTTCACCGAACTAATTTAGTTCTCCACAGACCAGTATCGGATGGTCGCCACCCTATTATTTTTCACTGAATTTTATTTTAAGTTAAGTCCTGCATATATATTTTTAAACCTTCAAACATT
>CAVLCG010000128.1:0-2556 GCA_963661445.1 bacterium
TATGCTTGAAAATCAAGCATAGACTTATCTAAAAATTTCTCATGCGTTTATCCTGCCTAATAATCTAGGAAACAGCGTTATTTTTCAATCTTTCTATTTCTAATAATAGTTCTTGATTTCTTTTATTTGCTTCTTCTAAATCCTTTGTTAATTTTTTATTATTTTCGTTTAATTCTGACACCATTAATGATAGATTAAATATAGTATTATTTGCTTTATCTAATTTTCGATTTAATTCTTCAAATTGCCTATAAAAGTCATTCATATATCCTCTTTGTGTCATTTTTCTCACCACCATCATTTATGTATATGATTATATAGGTTTTATCTTATAAATTTAAGTCTATTATTTTAGAATTATATATAGTAAAATCAATAATAAAAGACTAAACAAGCTATTTATTTACTTATCTAGTCTGAACTGTAACAGTCTCGATTTATCAAGACTTTAAGAACAAATTGGTAGCCTGTACGGGGTTTGAACCCGTGAATACGAGCTTGAGAGGCGCGCGTGTTAAACCACTTCACCAACAGGCCATAACAACATCTTCCAAAGAAGATATTATTAGTTTAACATATATTATTTTTTTTGACAATTACTTTTGCTTCTTTTTTACTAACTTGCTTTTCTTTTATCTTTTGTACTATTAGTCCTTTAGCTAAAGGAAGTTTTTCTTTTTCTATTTCTTTTGTTACAACTATAAATTCACTTTGTGTAAAGGCTATAAATTCATCCTCAAAAAACATTGTCCCTTTTTTAGAAAACATAGTAGTTTCTTTTTTATCTAAGCAAGCAAAAGCCGTTTTATGTATATCATGATATTTTTTCAACATATAACTTGCATTACGAAATTGCAAGGAACTTAACAATTCAACAAATTCATTAGTGTTATATCCCAATTTATAAAAATTATAATAATTTAATGAGGTTTTATATGAATTGCTTGCAATAGTTAGTAATTCATTAATAACCGGTTCAATCTTTAAAAGTTCATCCTTCCTATACTTCAGTAATATACTCTTCTGTTTATCATAATCTAAAGATAGAAAAAATTCTCCTTTATCGTCTGATTCTCGTACATACTTTTTTATTAATAAAATAGGAATACCTGTTTCTTCGTAAAATGCTAATAATGTTCTTGATCTACCAGAAGTGATCGCTTCTCTAGAAATTCCCTGTTTTATTTGTTCTTTTGCTACTATTTTTTCGCGATTAATATATTTAGCGAAAGCATCTGTTACCATTTTTGACTTATGCTCATTAAATTTTAAAGGAAATCTAAGATTCTTATATACATCATTTCTATAGTGTTCAATTATGTCATAAGCTTGTGATATTTCAACTCTAGAAGCCTTATATTTTTTTTCAAACTCTGAAAACGTAGAAACACCAGAATTTTCTACTAACATAACTTTCACAAAAGCTTCTCTTATTCTATGGGACAATTCTTTTTCTTTAGCATATTCTTTAGGACATTTAGCCACAATATATTTAGCTAACGCTGCATCTATTTTACTAGGATTTTCCACAGTTAATATTATTTCTTTAATTTCCCACCAATCAAGATTTGTTTTTTTACAGGTTTTAGAAATAATATCCTCGTTTCTGCAATTAATAAAGTTTGTTACTAATTCTGTATAAACTTCATCTCTTCTAGCTATTAACTCTTGATGATAAAATTCTTCTTTTTTATTGTCAATTATAGAAATCAACGAGAATTGTCTTTCTGTATTTTTGAGATTTGCTCTAAACACTTTCCAACTAGCTATTATTATTTCTTCCAATGACTGTGCTTTTTTCAAATCTTCGATTTTTTCATTTAATCTTTTAAATCTTTCTTCCATACCAAAACCTCTTTTCAAAATTAGGCTTATTATAACAAAAAAATGAATAATTTTCAACGACTATTCATTAAGATTATTAGTAACTCTTTAAATGTAGTAGAAAATATTCTTTATGGTTTTAATGATAATAATCTCTTACCATATTGAAGGCTGACTTTTATTTCTATACTTTAAAGTGTTTGTTAGTTTTTCATAATATTCCATATCATACCTCATTATTCACTAAGAATAAGCAACTCTATAGCTATATCTTTATCAGCCTTTCCTGTTTTTAGTTTCAAGTCTAAGTCAGCTAGTTTTAAAATAAATTGTTTAACTTCTTTAATAGAACTATATCTACCAAGCTCTAGTATCTTTTTAGTTCGATACGGATGAACAGACAACTTTTTAGCTATTTCTTCTTCCCTATAACCTCTATTACTTAGTAACTTAACTTGATATAAAAGACGATACTGACTCTCTAATAATCCCATCAAAGAAAATACCTCTATATTATAATTTTTTAACTGATTATATAAGGTAAGAGCTTGTTTTTTATCTTTAAGTCCAATCGCTCTTATTAAATCAAACGATAATTGATCTTGCTTTTCTAAAGGTATCGGTAATAAAGAGGCCACATCTTGATTAGTTATTTCTTTACTATCTATTTTATATAGTTTTAGTTTCTCACACTCTTGATAAACAGCATCATAACTATCATTTACTCTAGAT
>CAVLCG010000129.1:0-2532 GCA_963661445.1 bacterium
TCATAGAACTAATGGGATAAATAGAAGAATAATATATAGCATCAGAAAAGCTTCTTACTTGTAAAATAATATCAGTAAAACCAAATTCACTACACTGACTAATCATATCATCAATTGTATTTTTCATAGTAGTAGTATCCCTCTCTTTTAAGTATTTAGCTATTTCTATATAAGATATAAATATAAATCTTTTCTCATCCATCTTACTAACCTCTTTTTCTTCTTTAGGAAAGAATAATAATATTGTTAAAATGAATATAAAAATAAGAATAAGGTATTTTTTCAATCTAATCACCTTATTCTAGTTTATATAATATATTATACTTATTTTGTCGTTTACGTGATTAAGTCACTATTTTTTATTATAAATAACTGATGATTCTTATAAAAGCCATAAAATACATCTTCTAACTTAACATTCTTTATTTTTAACATATCTTCCAACCATATCTTATCTCTTTTGATTGCTTTTAATGTATCAGTTTGAATAATACCATCTAATATTATAGCTAAAGGATAAATATTTCTTCCTTTTTGCTTTTGAAAGACAGATAGTTTACCTGATGTTTCTAAAATAGCATAATCAACATCTTCTAAGCTTTTAATTTCTCTTTCTCTAAGCTGAGTTAATAAGTCTTCTAGATTATATCGCTGTTTTACTAATTCTTTATAATTAACTTTTCCTTTTTCTATAATAAAGGATGGTTCTCCATCTAGTAAGGTTCTAAGCTTAGGATGTTTAAGTGAAAGTTTAGCAAATATTATTTGCAAGATAACTAAAACAATCATTGGTATTAAGCTTAAGAAGATACTTTTTTTATATTGTTCAATAGACATAGCAGCTAATTCTGCTATTAAAATGGAAACAATTAAATCTACTATACTTAACTCTCCTACTTCTCTTTTACCCATAAAACGATAAACAAGTACAATAGTCCAATAAAAAAATAGTGTTTTAATAAGGACAACTATTAATTCCATTCTTATCACCTAACACTATTATTTACTAATTTTTTAAATTTATTCTTACTATTTCCATTATCTCTTTATGAATTTCTTCTACTGATTTCATCTTATCATTTAAAACACAGTCAATACTATCCCAATTATATAGTTCTGATAATTCAATATAAGCTTTTAAGACTTGATCTTGATCAAAGATGTCTTCCTGAAAGGTAAAGGATACTTGTTTCTCATCTAATTGATTTAGATATTTAGATGGTACTTTTAAAAGGATGGTACAATCTGGCTTAGGAAGTTTTAATAACCAATATTCTAGTTTATCTATCCACTGATACATATAAAATCTTTCTTCACTATCACTATATCTGCTACCTTGATGAGCCATATTAGAACTAGTATATCTGTTTAGTATTACTATATAGTCATCTTTTAAATACTTTTCTATTTTTTCTTTATGATACTTTCTATCGGCTGCTGTATATAGACACACAACATAAGGATCTAAATTTTCATATCCTTCTTCAAAATAACCATTACCATCTTTTCCTAAAACACAATTCTTAAATATTTTCCCTGTTGGACTTTTATACATTGGAAAAGAGAATTCTACTACTTTATATCCTTCTTCTTTTAAAGTCTTAGCAAGTAATTTACTTTGGGTTTCTTTTCCTGAATCATTTACTCCTTCAATTACTATTATCTTTCCCATAATCTTCCCTCTTATAATGATATATTGTTATTGCCATCAAAAGGAACAAGTAATCCTTTTCTACTAGCTAAATAATCGCACATGTGGACAAAGTTTTGGTATTTATTCTTAGGATATGGTAATACTTCATTACCATTATAATCTTTTGTCCAAGGTCCCATATGTGATGAAATTACCTCTTTTAAGAATAAAGCTTCATCTTCACTAATCCCTGCTTTTGCTCTATTATCATAGACAAAGTTAGCAGCTAATAAAGGATGATCAAATCTAGTATATTTTTCTTCTTGTAATCCTCTTTTTAATCCATCATGCATGATAAGTCCAACTATCATTAAATCTTTTTCTCTTGAAGTATACTTCTCCCCAATTGCTGGATCGCTTAGTAATTCATGAGCTATATAACAAGCAGCTTTAGTATGTCTTAATAAGCCTCCATCTCCTAGTGCATACTTTGGATGATACTTTCCAGTAGATGATGCTGCTTCATGAAAGAAATAATCTGGTAACATATCAATAAGAATAGCTACACTCTTCTTAATATCATCATTTTTTAAATAATTAATTTCATCTATAAATAATTCTTTTTTATTCATACTTCCACCACGTTTTCCACTATAAGTATAGCAAGAAAAACATTTGTTTGCAAGAAATTATTAAACTATCGTTTCTAATTCTTCTAAAGATAAACCAGTTACATTAGAAATATCATTATCACTCATAGATAAAGCTTTTAACTTTTTAGCTATTTCTATTTGTTTTTCTCTCTTGCCTTTATCAATACCCTCTAAGTAAGCAGTTTCTCTTATCATTTCATTTACTTTTTCTGCATCATAATAAGCATTAAACTTATCATCTTTTCT
>CAVLCG010000130.1:0-2464 GCA_963661445.1 bacterium
GTAGAACTGGGGAAAAGGTGGAGGAATACAGAACCAAAGCCTTACCTATAGTTATGATAAATGAGTAAATTAACTACAAAAAAAGCGATAGGCTATGCATTTAAAGATTTATTAAAAGAGAAAAGTTTTAATAAAATAACAATAACTGATATAGCTAATAAATGTGATATAAATAGACAAACATTTTATTATCATTTTCAAGATATAAAAGATTTAATTGAATGGATTTGTATTGATGAAGTAGATAATATTTTGAATAAAAATAATGAGTGTGAAAAATGGGAAGATAAGTTTTTATTAATTTTTAAGGTGGTCCTAAAAGAAAAAACTTTTGTAGAAAATATTTATCATTCTGTTTCCGTTGAAATATTAAGAACTAATTTGTGTAGATTAGTTTATCCTATTATATATAGTGAAATAGTAGAAAATTCATTTGGAAAGAACTTAAGTGAAGAAGATAAAGTATTTATTACTAATTTTTATAAATATGCCTTTGTTTCTATACTTTTAGATTGGATAGATAAAGGTATGCTTGATAATCCAGAAACAATAGTTTTAAAAGTTAGTAATCTTATTACTGGTACCATTGATCATGCTTCTCTAGCTATGCAAAATTAACATGAAATTTTGTTAAATATTTAATATAAAACACTTGACCGGGATTAACACCCGACATTTATAATTATAATGTAGTTAGAGAAAGGATGATTATATGAAATATGTAAAACTTAATAATGGCATAGAAATGCCTATACTAGGATTTGGAGTTTATCAAATACCTAAAGAAGAAACAAAGAAATGTGTACTTGATGCAATTAAAGTAGGATTTAGGGCAATTGATACAGCTCAGAGTTATTTTAATGAAAGTGAAGTGGGAGATGCTATTGTAGAATGTGGTATACCAAGGGAAGAGTTATTTATTACAACTAAGGTTTGGATTGATAATTATGGTTATGAAAATTGTAAAAAGTCCGTAATGGAATCTTTAAGAAAGTTAAAAACAGATTATATTGATTTGGTATTACTTCATCAACCATTTAGTGACTATTATGGAGCTTATAGAGCTTTAGAAGAACTATATGAAGAAGGTAAAATTAGAGCAATTGGAGTATCTAACTTTTATCCTGATAGATTAACTGATATTTGTTTATTTGGTAGAGGCGTTGTACCAGTAATTAATCAAGTTGAGGTGAATCCATTAAATGCTCAAGTAGAAGCACAAGAAAATATGGAAAAATACAGAGTAAAAATGGAAGCATGGGCACCCTTTGGAGAAGGAAGAAATGGTTTATTTACTAATGAGGTATTAGTTAATATTGGTAAGAAATATAATAAGTCTTCCGCTCAAGTAATGCTTAGATGGTTAATTCAAAGAGGAGTTATTATCGCTTGTAAATCAACACATATAGAGAGAATGAAAGAAAACTTTAATGTACTTGATTTTGAACTATCAGAAGATGATATGCAAGAGATTAGTAAGTTAGATACAAGTAATAGTTTGTTCTTTAATCATCAAGATCCTAAGATGGTTGAATGGTTTGATAATATTGTAAAATCAAGAAGAAAAAATGAAGACTGTCGTAATGACAAGAAAAACTGGTAGGGAGATTTATAATGAAAAAAAGTATAACTATAATCTTAGTAGTATTATTAATTGCTATAATTGGAGCCAGTTCTTACTATGTCTTAAATGGAAATAATAAGACTAATCAAAATAGTGGTACATCTACTTCTGGTAATGATACCACCTCTTCTAATAAGAAGATTCTAGTAGTATATTTTTCTGCTCAGAGTCATACTGAATCAGTTGCTAAAAAGATAGCTAGTAATTTAAATGCTGATATTTTTGAGATAGTACCAAAAGATGTATATACATCAGATGATTTAGATTGGACAAATGATAAGTCAAGAGTGTCAAGAGAACATGATGACGAATCTTTAAGAAATGTTGAACTTGAAAGTACAGAATTAGCTAATTGGGATAGTTATGATACTGTTTTAATTGGTTATCCTATATGGTGGGGAATAGCTGCTTGGCCAGTAAATACTTTTGTTAAAGCTAATAACTTTGCTGGAAAGACAGTTGTACCATTTTGTACATCAGCATCATCTGGTATTGGTAATAGTGGAAAACTATTAGAAAAAGAGGCAGGTAGTGGTAATTGGTTTGAAGGTCAAAGATTTTCATCGAGTCCTACTGATAAAGATATTAAAGCATTTACAGATGGTATAAATAACTGAAAACATATTTTGACTTTTATAGTTGTTACTAAATCGGAATTAATAAAAGCTAGTTATAATGGCTCAATTAAAAATTGTCAATGCCTTATTTTGTAATGTATTTAGATTTTAAATGAAAAATTCAAGTTTTAGTATTGATTTTTTATAGCAAAGGTGTTAGCATACAAAAGGGCGTAAATTTTTTTAAGGGGTAACTACAAACACTCCTTTTATTTTGATATAC
>CAVLCG010000131.1:0-2445 GCA_963661445.1 bacterium
TTATGCTAAAAGGCTGAACGCTGTATTGATAGAAGCAACAACTGAGAAACTCCGGATTACATTTTCTCCTCTTGATAAATTAAGTTTACTATCGAACAATTGTTTTGTCAATAACTTTTTACGAAATTTTGTTTGACATTATACTATTAGACATGGTAATATTGAGAAAAGGAGGAAATGAGAGATGGAAAAGTTGACAGATAGACAACAAGATATTTTACAAATTATTAAAAAGCTTACAGCAAAAAAAGGATACCCACCTACTGTTAGAGAAATTGGGGAAGAGGCAAATCTTCATTCTCCTGCTACTATTCATTTTCACTTAATGCAATTAGTTAAGAAAGGGTATATTTCTAAAGAAGATGGATCTAATAGAACTATTGAAATATTAGTACCAAACGAATATTTAGATGAACAAGAAGATGTAGTAAAAGTTCCTCTTCTTGGTAAAGTAACAGCTGGTACACCAATTGAAGCTATAGAGCATCCTGATGAAACCTTTGCTCTTCCAATAGAACTTGTTGGCAATAAAAAAGAAGTATTTACACTAAGAGTTAGTGGTGAATCAATGATAAATGTTGGTATATATGATGGAGATATTTTAATTGTTGAAAGACAACAAAGTGCCAACAATGGAGAAACAGTAGTAGCAATGAATAAAGACAACGAAGCAACAGTAAAGACTTTTTATAAAGAGAATGGTCACTTTAGATTGCAACCAGAAAATGATACAATGGAGCCTATTATTTTAGATGAAGTAACTATTCTTGGAAAAGTTGTTGGTCTATATAGAAAGTTTTAAAAAAAGAACAAGTTAAGCAATTTTCTTGTTCTTTTCTACTGTATCTTTTAAAACTTCACTAGCAATTACCATACCAGCTGTTGTCGGAACAAAGGCACATGATGCTATTACTTTACTATCAAGTTTAACTGGCAATTCTTTAGAAAAACATACTTTTGTTTTTACTGATAGTCTATTTTTCTTTAAGAAATATCTTAATTTTCTAGCTAATGGATCGTTATAAGTCTTATCGATAGTAGTTATTTCTATCTTAGTTGGATCCAGTCTTTTCCCCATTCCAAGACAAGTTATGATTGGAATTTTTTTCTTCAAACAGTAAGTTAATAATAATTCTTTCGCTTTAATATCATCACAAGCATCAATCACATAAGTATAGTCACTAGAAAACACTTCATCTATATTATCACTATTAAGTTTTATTTTATGACAAGTAATACTTACATTACTATTTATATCAAGTGCTCGTTCTTTAATTAAATCAACTTTATCTTTAGAAATAGTACTACTAAGAGCGATTATTTGTCTATTACAGTTAGTAATATCAACGCTGTCATAATCTACTACAGTAATATTAGTAAAGTTACTTCTAACTAGACCTTCTATAACATAGCCACCTACTCCACCACAACCAACTACTAGTACTTTTTCATTTTTAAACGTATTTACCATACTAGTTCCTAATAAACATTCTAATCTTTCAAACTTATTCATATGTTAAGCTACCTTCTCTTTAATATATTGTTTTTGCGGCAGAGAATATTTAGAAAATTGTTTATTATTTATTAGTTGATAATAATAACTATATATTAAGTAATTTTCTTTACCAATTCTCAAGTAATTAGTCATATCTTTTTTTAGCTTTGTTTCTGTATTAGCAAAAGTTGAAAGTATCTGTTCATAACTTTTTCTTGGTTTAAAAGTTCCATCGATCATAGTAAAATCAAGTGTTTCTAAGAATGAAATCCATTCAGCTTGAGCATTTAGTCCTTGCTCATCTAATAAATAAAAGTATTCTGATTTACTAGCGGTATTTTGTCTTAATTCTAACATATTAATCTGTTCATGTTCATTTAAAGAATTAATTATTCCCGTCTTTTTTAAGGCTAAAATGTTATCTTTTTTCTTCAAGGGATTAGTAAACCTTAAATTATTAACCAATATTCCATATAGAGTATCAATATAAATATTTGATTTCTCAGGAGGAAGTGGTATAGCATATTGATCACAGAAATCACTGGCCTGATATTTTTCACTTATTACTTTAACACAAGTAACATCATTATTATAATATGATGAAATTCTTCTTATAGCTTCTGTTAACCTTACTGGTTGATCTTTATAATACCTAGCATCCTCTAATTCATTTAAAGAATACTTTCCTATTATAACATCACTTTCTGTATTTTTTTCTGCTTGTAATTTCATTTTTTCCTTGTATATATTGTGAAAATTAACTTCTACTTCCACCATACAATCATCCATTGCCATTGGTAATACAATCATATATACTCCTCCTTTACTTAAGAGGAATATTATAACACAACGTAAAGAGTAAATACAAGCTTTTTTTGCAAAAAATAAAAGTCTCTATGATTAATCTATGATAATGTCTTAAGTGTTAGTATTTGATTATGTCTCAAATA
>CAVLCG010000132.1:0-2440 GCA_963661445.1 bacterium
AAAGATTAATGCAATGTATGGATTAAATATTAGTGTTCACTTAAATTCTTCTTGGGAAAAGATTAAATCCGCTATTGATAACGAAGAAAAGCAAGTTGAAGAAGATAAAGAGGAGGTTAAAGATAATGAAGTTAAACGAGATGAGCAATCAAACGATAATGAGCAAACTACAAGCGACTAATAAGTTTGAATGGCTTACTACTTCTAATGCACCTACTCTAGATTATGAATTTTATCTTAATCACAGTGGCGAAAAAGAAACCACACCGATTATTGATATTTTACTTGCTAAAGGTAAAACTGAAGATGAAGTATTAGATATTATCACTAAAATATGTATTAGTAAGTACGAATCTAAATGGAATAGAATTTATGATACTTTAGTTAAAAGTGAATATAAAGTTTATGAAGATTATTCTAAAAATACTACAATTGAAACTAATAGAAATCATGATAGTACGTCTACTATTAATGAAGATAGCAATGCTAGTAGAAAGGACGAAAAGGGAATTTATGGATTTAATAGTAGTGAAGTAGTTCCAACTGATACATCAAACACTGAAAGTACTTATTTATCTAATAAAACTAATAATGTATTAGAAGATAAAACAAACAATACAGGACACAGTGAAGAAGTTACTAGTGGTAAACTTGGTACAACTTCCTACCAAGATTTAGCAAAAAAGGAAGTAGAATTAAGACTTTTATACAATTTAATAGATATTGTATTTAGAGATATATCTAATGAAATGTGTTTAAGTATTTACTAACATATGGAGGATTATTAAATTATGGATGTTAGACAAGTATACTCTATCTTAAATGATAGTTTTAAAGAAGTAGTTGGTACAACTGAATTAGTTGTTGCTGAAGATTTATCCAACGTTGTTGATGTTGGTAACGAATTATTTAGTGCAGTTGGTGTTGAAAACTATACTAAAACATTAATCGACCACATTGGAAAAGTTGTTTTTGTTAATAGAAAATATAGTGGTTCAGTTCCAGGTGTTTTAATGGACGGGTGGGAATTTGGTTCCGTTTTAGAAAAAGTAAGATGTGATATTCCAAATGCTACAAGTAATGGTACATACGACTTAGTAGACGGCAAAGAATATTCACAAGATACATTCTATAAACCATCAATTTCAGTTAAGTTCTTTGATAAACGTGAAACATTTGAAGTACCTATCTCAATTGCTGATAAACAAGTTAGAAGTGCATTTGATAATGCTACACAACTTGGTTCATTCTTTGAAATGATCTACAACATGGTCGACAGTGCTTTATCAATCCGTATTGATGAATTATGTAGAATGACTATTAATAACTTTATTGGAGAAACATTGAAGACTGATGAAATTACTTCTACAACAGCAAGTACAAAATCAACTGCTAGATGTGTTAACTTATTAAAGTTATACAATGATAAAACAGGTGCTAAACTTACAAAGGCTAAAGCTCTCGAAGATGAATCATTCTTAAGATACTGCTCAAAAGTTTTAAGAATGTATGTAGATAGACTTGGTAGTATTTCTTCTTTATTCAATATTGAAGGTAAAATTAACCAAACATCAAGAGATTATTTACACGTTGTAATGCTTTCAAACTTTGAACACAGTGTTGAAAGTGCAGTTATGAGCAATACATATCACAATGAATATGTTGCTTTACCTAAACATGAAACAGTTGCTTTCTGGCAAGGTAGTGGATTAGATTTTGAATATAGTGCAACTTCTAAAATTGATATTAAAACAGTTAGTGGTGTATCAATTGCATTAGACGGTATCGTTGGTGTTATGTTTGATAGAGACGCATTAGGTGTATCTAATACACATCGTTACTATACATCACATAGAAACGATAAACACGAATTTACAAACTTCTGGTATAAATATGACGCTGGTTGGTTTAATGATTTTAATGAAAACTTTGTTGTTTTCTTCATTGCATAGGAGTAATTTATGAACGATACAAAATTAAAATTTACTATTAGTTATGATATTTCAAGCACTGAATATTCTAAACTTGTTAATTTATTAGGTGCTAACTTTGTTTTAGTTCCTATTATGGGTGGTATTGACGCTCACACATATAAGAGTGTTTCTACTGGTTCACAATATGGTTTTAAAGACTTATTTGGAACTTGGGGTAGTTCATTTAATACTGATTTATTTGCTACCGCTACTCCAGAATGGAACTATGGAAGTGGTGTTAATAGTGGTACTAATACAATTTCTTATGAAACTGGATATGGACAATATTTAAAGAATACTACTGCTCTTAATCTTTCTACATCTATCAAGTTTTGTGTATATAAAGCAACAGTATCTGGTGGAGTAGCAACTCCTACTGGCGATAGATTAACAACAATTGATTATAGCGACTTAGTTAATGTTTCTTGTACATTTACTGAAGTGGAGTAGTGTATGAAGTGTAATGT
>CAVLCG010000133.1:0-2418 GCA_963661445.1 bacterium
CACAATGAAGATACTGGCACTTACGCTTTAACATTTAAAATCAATAACCCTAATGAAGTAAGCGTATCTTGTAATATCCATATTAGTGGTAGAGAAGATGTTACTGATATTACAGTTCCTAGTGGTACAAGCGAGTGGAGTTATATTCTAAATGAAAACAAAGACGGCACCATACAAGCCACCGATATTAGTGCGTTAGGATATGAAAACGCTGATGATAGTGCTGTTTACAAATATTATGCTTACATTGAACCTGGATACTTAAGAGAGTTAACTATATCAAGTTGTTTCCTTTCTACTACTGATGATAAAAACTATACCTTAAATGTTCTTGTAGATAATAGCAATAGTGTTACTATTCCAGCAGTATTGCATTATGGTTCTACTGCTCAAAACACAATGAACATTTCAATTAAAAGTGGTATTAATGTTTTTACAATTAGACAAGTAGATAACACTAACGGTATTGTTTGGATACATCCCGATAAGGTAGAGGGATATTATCAATTACCTGATACTGATAGAGTATCTTATACAAAACTTCCTATACCTCCAGCACCTAGTTCAACTGGAATTACTCTTTATAAAAACAACAACAATAACAAGGTTGTTAATAAAGGATACAAACTAGAAACATACAAGGTATTAAATGGAACGTTTAGAGATAAAGTTAATATCTTAAACCCAGTATTCCAAATTGAGAATAATGAAGTACCTGTTTGCAACTATTGTTACATTGCTGATTTTAGAAGATACTATTATATCGATACTATTACTTGTGTTAGAACTGGAATATATGAAATTACATGTAGTGTTGATGTACTCTATACCTATAAAGATAACATCTTATCTAGTGAACAATATATCTCAAGACAAGAGAATGAGTATGATGAACTATTAGTAGACAATATGGTTACATTTGATGAGGACTACACATACGTGGTAGATTATAAAAATATTGATGAGTTGGACTATGCTAGTAATTCAATAGATAACAAGGCGTCAACTGATAAAACTAATATCGTATTATGCGTGTATGGACAACAAACTGATATCGTATAATAGGGGGAATTTATATGAGCAATGAATTATATATAAATGATAATCAATTAAATGGTTTTTTACCATATTCTCAAAATTGTTATGCAATGACTAATTGGGCTTTGTATTTATTTTTATCTCAATGTACTAGTAGTGATATATTTAAAAACATAGGTAATGGTTTTACACAACCATTAGAATATATTAATTTTATAAGAGTATTCCCTTATAACGTTATTGATTATACATATACTCTATCGACAATATCTTTGTTTGTTGGTAACACTGCTGTTAATATTGATAGAACAACAGCAACACACCCAACTATTATTGGTACTTGTAAACGTAAAATACATATAACCAAAGAATTTACTGATTTATTTGGAAGTGCTACACGTTTTAATCAATGTTATCCATACGTTCAAGTAGATTGTTACTTACCTTATGTAGGGTTTGTTTCATTAGATATAAATGAATTACGACAAGGTGGTAATTATATAAAAGTTGATTTAGTTATAGATGTACTAACTGGTAGTGGTGTATACTCTATTTCTAGATATGATATGACTAATAAGAGTTGGTGTGTATTCTATACAACTCAAACAAACTTTGGTACTGATATTTCTATTGGAGGTACTAATAGTGCTTTACAATCACAAAAGATATTTAACAATCATATGCAAACTGCTATTGGTCTTACTTCAACTATGGTTAGTGGTATGACTGGTAGTGCATATGGAATGGCTCGTGGAATTAGTCAAACTATTGATAGTATAGTGAGTAGTGTATATAATAATCAACAAACTGTTATTTCTCGTGGTACTAATGGTAGTTTTCCCACTTCATTCAACAATCCCCACGCAATCTACTTTATTGTTAAAACTAAAAAGGTTAACGACTACGATAGTTTTAAACCTTATTATGGTAAACCATTAAACAAAAAGAAAACATTATCTACTTTAAAAGGAATTACATTTATTCCTAACCCTAAGATAGAAATAGACAATATCACAAAAGAAGAATTTGATTTACTTAATCAAAATATGATTGACGGCGTTATTCTCTAGTGGTACAATATTACATGTAGATAGTAACTAACTGGTAAGTCTTGATAAGCCCTGATAGTTTCTTATCAGTTGTGATATTTACATTAAACATAGGTATAGGTTTAGTGATTGTTTCCCTATACCGATTGTAAACGATGACGTGTACTCCTTAATTTTTATACGTTTGATTCATTTTACTACACCTCAACTGCAAAAGAAAAGCCCTACTTAATTGTAGGGTTTTTTCTTATAGACTTTCACTCCACATTAGGAAGTTCCTTAAGGTCTCTCCTATAGAGTTATCTTGATAATAGAATTGTTCCTTTTGATA
>CAVLCG010000134.1:0-2407 GCA_963661445.1 bacterium
CATATGTTCACTATTATAAACGTTATCTTATTTAATGTCCATAATAGTGAACAAATTAGAGCCAATAAAAATATTATTTCTAGAGAATGATATTAATAGGTTTCATTGTAAGAGTGAAAGCGGTGTTTTTAGTAAAACTTGGTAAATAAAATCAAATTACTTATATGATACTTTTAAAGAAGTTGCTTATTGTTTGGCTTAATAAGTGATGTCAAGATGTGATTTTATCACCCACTTTAATACCCACTTTAATACCCACTTAAATTAATTACATTGCTTTAAAAACCTTATGTTTTTGGGCTTTTTTAAAATTTATTACCCACTTTATTACCCACTTAAATTATATTTTTACATTCCAGTATCCAACTTTTTTAGAGCCGATTCTTTCTATATAATCATTCTTTTTTAAATAAGCAATTATATTATCAATACTTGTTTTTCCTAAACTACATTTATTACATAATTGTAGTTTAGTGATATTTGGATTGTTTCTTATTTCTGCAAGAACCTTAGTTTGCGATGCAGATAAATTCTTCCCGTTTTTATCTACAGCCTTGTCCATCGTTTGGTTTAATTTGTTAAAAGGAATTTTAACAGTAACTGTATCATCCTTAATTACTATAGATTTTTTAGAATACGCATCAACAATAATAGGAACACCTCTTCCAGTCTTTTCACTTATTCTTAATTGAAGGAATAACTCTGATAATTTATCATTAACCGGTATTGATCTCCCTGAATAAAAACCTTTAATTGTTTGAAGAGGGGCCAATCCCCCATGAGACATTATTTCCACTCTATTTGAGTAAAAAGTTATCATCGGTTCATTCAAATTAATCCAATCGTTATGCAAAAACGCATTTATAACAGCTTCTCTAAAAGCATCATAATTAAATAACATGACTTCTTTTCTTGTCATAATTCTATTTGTTTCATCTGCTTGGGGAATATTTAAAACTTCACCATAAGATAAAACATCTTGTAAGGAATATAGCAAGCATTTAAAACCAAACTCTTTAACTGAATACATCTTTGATGCTTTAGTTGTGCCGCTAAAAATACCAACTCTTACAGGAATGTGTGAATTATCAGATAATAGCTGAGCCATAATGTTGAATTTATTATCTTTTGTTAATAGGTGGCAATTACTATAAAAAGAATCATCATTAACCTTCAAGCCTTTTGATACATAATATGTTTTTAATTGATTAAATGTTAAATCTTGATATTCGCTTTCTTTATTATTGATTGTAGAATGTCCAAAAGTCAGCACTGAAAATAGATATGCTTCTCTTTCTGGGTACTTTTTTATATTCTCTTTACTCGATCCTATTCTAATATAGCGAACATCTTTATAGCTTGTTGGCACAATACGTGCTGAAGGTATCGCCAAAACAACTACTCTCTTCTTATTGATATTCATTTCAACAAAATAGAATGCTAGACTAGGACTTAAATTACGAGCTAAATAGTGTTGTAATGGCTCGTTATTTATTTCTTTATTTTGATTAAATTTTGTGCCAATAATTTCATGAGTTTTATCATTAATCCCCCATATTAAATAGGCATAATCTCTATCTAATATGGCAGCACTATTGGACATTGCCGATATATACTCGCCTAATTCATCTTTTTCAAACCAATTCTCTTTAAATTCAAACCATTCTTGTTCTTCATCATAAGATAGACAATCATCAATTATGCTTTTAATATCTTTCATTTTTATCACCCACCTTAATTATAAATTTTATTGGGTTATAAATCAATTAACCGATAATAATTTACAGAATAGATAGAGTAATGATTATCATTCATGATGACCATTACTTTTGTTATTTCTTATTATTATTTCTAGTTGGCTTGTATACATAATAATATTTATCCTTCTTTTGAATCCTACTAACCTCAGGTATTTTTACCTTATAATCCTTTAACAAAATAAGCATATTCCTTCCGTTATACGCATAACTGATTTATATCATATTCATCAAACTAAAAAAGTACTTATAACCCTAAATAATAAGTTTTTAAGTACTTTTACTAAATTCAGTTATACAGATTTGTGGAAGTTAAGGTAATACAGGCTTTAAAAGAAGTTTCTCTAAAGCTAGAATGCTTAATTATTCGCCCTTTAATAGTGAGTATCAAATTTTGCTTGTGAGGAAAAATGTGTAAATTTCACAAAGTTTTTCCGGAAAAATGTGCATTATTTATATAAAATAGTGGAAAAAATGTGTTAAATTATCATTAAGGAAGAAATTATTCATGAAAAGAAGCGCTACATTAGATTTGCTTAATTGGAAAAACGACAACAATCGTAAGCCCCTTGTACTAAAAGGCGCAAGGCAAGTAGGCAAAACCTGGCTTATGAAAGATTTTGGCAAAGAATATTATAAAAACTATGTTT
>CAVLCG010000135.1:0-2371 GCA_963661445.1 bacterium
ACGCAATGAGCATAGTACATGAAGTAACCACTAATGATTTTACTAGTGCATATCCTAGCATTATGGTTCTAGAAAAATTACCTATGAGCAAGGGGGAAAGAATATCAAAGCCTAGTTATTTTAAGTCCTACATTGATAAAGGACGGGCAACCCTAATGACACTAGAATTTAAAGATATAGAAAATGTAAATGCGTGTGATGATTATATATCTTCTAGCAAGTGCAACTATCTAGAAAAAGCAATGCTCAATAATGGTAGAGTTCATAAAGCAAAAACCTTGCACATAACCATTACTGATATTGACTATAAGATTATAGAAAAACTCTATACCTGGAGCGATTGTAAATGCACTGAATGTTATATCTATGCTTATGGTTATCTTCCTACTGCTATCGTAGATAGTGTCTTAACTTTCTATGAGAATAAAACTAAATTAAAAGGAGTAGAGGGAGAAGAATACAACTATATGGCTTCTAAAGAGTTATTAAATAGTTGTTATGGAATGTGTGTAACTAACCCTTGTAGAGATGTAATAGAATTTAATTTAGAGAATGAAGAGTGTTGGATGAGTGAGAGTTGTGATATTAATGAAACAATCGATAAGTACAATAATTCTAAATCTAGGTTTTTATTCTATCCTTGGGGAGTATGGGTTACGGCTAAAAATAGACTTAACTTGTGGAATGGTATATTAGAGTGTGGAACTGATTATATTTATAGTGATACTGATTCTATTAAGTGTGCTAACTATAAGAGGCACGAGAAGTACTTTAATGATTATAACAAAGAGATTATTAAAAAGATTAAAAATAGTAGCAAACATTATAACTTTAAAATAGATAGATATATACCTAAAACCATTAAAGGAACACCAAAGCCTATTGGAGTATGGGACACTGAAGAGACGTCCGAAGAATTTAAAACTCTAGGAGCAAAAAGATATTTGTATCAACTAAATGGAGAGTATCATTTAACTTGTAGTGGTATTAATAAGAAAGTGGCTCTACCTTATATGTTAGAAGCAAGTAAGGGAGATATGTTTAATTTCTTTAGTGATGATATGTATATTCCTAAAGGTAAATGTGGTAAGTTAATTCATACCTATTGTGATTATAGTATCACTGGAGTATTGACTGATTATATGGGAAACAAAATGGAATACCACGAAGAAAGTTTTATTCATTTAGAAAATGCTGATTATAGTTTATCTATATCAAAAGAATATGATGATTTCTTAAACGATATAGTTTATATTAAAAATGGTAGAGAAACCAAAGGAGAATAATATGGGGAAAAATAAAAAGGGAGATTTCTACTCCCTTGATGATATATTGAAATATGACGCTACTTATAACTTCATTATAGGTATGCGTGGTAATGGTAAAACATTTGCTTGTCTAGAATATATCCTAGACCAGTACTTACAAAAAGGTAGGGCTGGAGCAATTATAAGAAGATACGAACTAGAAATTGTAGGTAATAAAGGTATGCAAATGTTTAGTGCATTTGTTAGTAATTCTAAAGGTAACCTCATAGAAAAGAAAACTGGTGGTAAATGGAACGATTTTATTTATAAAAATAGACAATTTACTTTATGTAAGAAAAACACTGAAACGGGGGAAGTAGAAAATTATGATATGAATGCTTTTGCTTATACCTTTGCTATTTCTCAACAAGAGCATTACAAGTCTATTTCATATCCTACAATCTATACTGCCCTATTTGATGAAGTTATAACAAGAGACGGATATTTAGAAAATGAGTTCGTGGACTTCCAAAACTTACTTTCTACTATCATTCGTGATAAAGAGGGCTTTAAGATATTTATGTGTGCTAATACCATTAACAAGTATTGTCCATACTTTGATGAAATGGGACTAAACCACGTTAAAGAACAAGCACAAGGAACTATTGATTTATATACTTATGGTAATGGTAATTTAAAGGTTGCAGTAGAATACGCTGAAGTCTTAACTAAAATTAAAAAAGTTAATGATATGTACTTTGCATTCGATAACCCTAGACTAAAAATGATTACGGAGGGTGCGTGGGAAATTGATATATACCCACATCTTCCATACAAGTATAATGTACTAGATGTTGTATTTAAGTTCTTTATTGAATTTGATAAGGAATTATTTACTGGAGAAGTAATCAACAACAATGATGAAATGTGGGCGTTTATCCATAAAAAAACTACCCCTATTACTGAAACGGAATATCCAGTGTACACAACTAAAATAGTTACTCAAAGAAACTACACTAGGAAGTTTTTTAAGCCTAAAAACAAGGCTGAAGAATTAGTCCTTAAGATATATCAAAAGGAACAATTCTATTATCAAGATAACTCTATAGGAGAGACCTTAAGGA
>CAVLCG010000136.1:0-2353 GCA_963661445.1 bacterium
TAATAGTATAACCATTATAGTTAATAGTACCAGAATTAATTAATGTAGAAATTGTGCAATTACCTGTTAAATTCCAAGTAGAACCTGCTTCAATAGTAACTGTTACATTATCATCTACAGTACTTGTTGCGTTTGTGTTTTCTTCAATATTGATAGTACCAGTAAATACAGACTTACTAGATAAAGTCATCTTTAAAGTAGAAATTGTATCTACCAAAATATCACCATCAAGTTCTTGGTTAGCACATGTAAAGATAACATTAGCACCATTAGCACCGGTATTACCCCACTTGCTATTACCAACAACTCTTAATAAATAAGCATCACTATCTTTATTTACCAAAGTTACATTATCTAATGTAATAGTTGCATCAGTATTTGTAACATAAATCATATCACCATTGTTTGAAGTAAGACTGCCACCACTCATATTAAATGTAGCTTCACCAACTTCAGCATCGCCTGACATTGATTGATAAATCATAACATTGTGAACATTGTTGTAGCTGCTTGTACCTTTATCATCTGACATATTGCCATATACAATACAATTTGTTAAATCAATAGTATTTTCACCCTCAATAACAAGAGCCTCAGAATTATTTGCGGTTAAAGTTGCATCACTTACAGTTATATCAGCAGTTGAATAAACAGCAGGAGAATTATAACCATTAGAAGTATAAGTACCACCACTTACATTAACAGTACCACCACCTCTATCAGATCTAATTGCCGCACTTGAATCGCCACTTGTATTAACAGTTAAATTAGACGCATTAGTTGTACCACCACCTGTAGTTTGAATACCACCAGAATTATCTGCAGTTGTAGTAATTGTAGAATCAGAAATATTAACTATAGTACCTGTACCATATGAGAACACACCATTACCACATTGAGCAGAACTTGTAATAGTTGCACTCTTTATTGTTACATTAGCGCCATTTGTCGCAAGTAAAGCAGCATTGATACCATAGAAATCACCACTTTCAGGACTATCTACAGATCCACTTTCCTTATTAACAGTAATATTGCTTAAAGTAACTGTAGAACCATCTACTCTTAATGCGTTTTCACTGTCGCCAGTAGAGGTATAAGTATCACCATCAACATCGCTATCAACTGTATTAGCACTAGTACCTTGATCTACTGTGCCACTGTTACCATTCATATCACCAGGCTCAAAGCCGCCATCATTTATTTCAGTTACTTCTACACTTGTAATAGTTCCATCTTCTACAACAATTGTAACTACATCATCTACACTTAATGAAGAAATAGTATCACTTAAATCATCATTGAACGTTAATGTTAAAGTAACAGTTTCACCATTTTCAGTAAATGTATATCTACTCATAGCACCAGGAGCTTGACCACCACTCATATCTGGAGCTGAACCATCAGTTGAACCGCTTGGCATTTCAGGAGGAGTGCCGCCATCATTACCACTAGGGCCACCTTGATTATTGTCGCCACTTGGCATATCGCTTGGTGCATTATCACTTGAAGTATCACCATCTGGTTTCTCAGGAGGTGTACCACCATCGTTATTACCAGGACCACCTTGTCCAGCATTCATATCAGCTGGTGCGCTTTGTTGTGTATCACTGTTTTCTGATGAACTACTATCAGATGAATTTGTATTGCCTGGCATTTCTGGTGCACTACCATTTGTATCACCACTACCACCAGGACCACCTTGTCCCATCTCTTCTTCAGATAGTTCACCTAAAGCTAAGGTCAATGAATTTTCATCAATAGAACTTATCTTACCAGTATATGTACCATCTTCATTGCTTGTCTTTTTACAAGCAACTAAACTTAAAGTTAAAAATATAATTGAAAGAATACTTAATAATTTTTTCATGTATCTTTCCTCCTTACACCTATATAGTAAAAGGCGAACCTAAAGTGTACTTAAAGGAAACATAAATTTTTAAATTATTTTATTTTTCTTTAATAACGACATCTTTACCACGAAAGGCAATGCCTATTTTTATAATATTATTAATACCTTCTTTAACTAATTCTTTGTCATACTTCTTATCATCTATTTGTTTTAAAGCCTTATTAGCTAATAAATCTAAATCCTCTTTTTTATTAGAACTATGCTTAACTTCAAATATAAAAGCAGGAATATTTTTCACTAATGGTTTAAGTTCTATGTCTAACCTTCCTAGTCCTGATTCTCTATTTGAATACACCGCATATTTATTACCTAAAACTACACATAATCCAAGTAACATTCCATGATAAAAAGCTTCATTAGAGCCATCAAAACTAGAAATACTATTAAGCATAAAATCTTTTAATAATTCTTGTAGTTTATCAATATCATTTGTAAATATCGCTT
>CAVLCG010000137.1:0-2267 GCA_963661445.1 bacterium
TTTGATATTGTAATTTTAACATAAATGAAATATTATAAACGTAATAATATGAAAATAAACGATAAAAACATATCAAAAAGATTATACAAAAAGCTATTAATAATTTATTTTGTTTAAGGGTTTTGGAAATAAGTTGAAATAATGAACGTTTTCTAATAAAATTTTAGTGAAATAATGCACGTTTTTAAGTTAAAAAATATTGAAATTATGCATATTGTTAAAGGAGCAGCCTATGTTTAAAAGAAAAATATATGATGAATTACTAGAGTGGAAGGAAAAATATTCAAGAAAATCAGCTTGTTTAATAGAGGGTGCTAGACGAGTTGGCAAAAGTACAGTTGCTTTAGAGTTTGCTTCAAATGAATATGAAACATATATTTTTATAGATTTTTCTAATATATCTAAAGAATTGTTAAAGGTCTTTGATGATATACATGATTTGGATTTATTCTTTTTTAGGTTACAAACTGTTACAAAAATTGATTTGATTGAGCATAAATCAGTCATTATTTTTGATGAAGTGCAATTCTATCCACAAGCAAGACAGGCGATAAAACATCTAGTCAAAGATGGAAGATATGATTATATAGAAACAGGTTCTTTAATTTCTATAAAGAAGAATGTAAAAGATATTTTAATTCCTAGTGAAGAACACAAAATAAATATGTATCCTATGGACTATGAAGAGTTTTGTTGGGCAAGAAATAAAAGTGTTAATAGTATAAGACAAGTTATAGATAAAAATATTTCTTTAAGTGATAGTGATAATAATTTATTAATGAAGGATTTTCGTATTTATATGGCAATAGGTGGTATGCCACAAGTTGTTTCAACATATTTAAGTACAAATAATTTTAAAGATGTTGATAATGAAAAAAGAAATATAATTTCACTTTATCAAGATGATTTGAAGAAAATAGATCCTTCTGGTAGGTTATCAGATATTTATATGTCTATACCTAGCCAATTAGCTTTAAAAAGAAATAGGTTTAAAATAAGTGAAGCAACAAAAGATAGAAAAAAAATAAGCGATGAAGATCGTCTATATGATTTAATAGATTCTAAAATTGTTTTGCCTTGTTACAATGTTAGACAACCTAGCATTGCCTTGGCCCAAACAAGAGATGTTGATACTTTTAAATTATATTTATCAGATATTGGCCTATTTACAACAATGATATTTAATAATGGAGATGGTATAGATAGTGATATTTATCAAAAATTATTAAGTGATAAATTGTCAGTTGATTTGGGATACATGTATGAAAATGCGATTGCTCAAATCATAGTAAATAGTGGTAGAAAATTGTATTATCATACTTGGAAAAAAGATAACAGTACTCATAGTAACGAAATAGATTTTTTGATTTCTTCTAAGAATAAAATAATTCCTATTGAAGTTAAATCATCAGCAAATAAAAAACATATATCAATTGATGAATTTTGTATAAAGTATTCTAGTATTGTAGGAAGAAGATTTTTGTTTTCACAAAAGACCTTTAATAATGATGGGATGTTAGAATTAAAGCCTATATATGCAGCGCCTTTTATATTAGAAAGTTTATAAATAGTAAAGACATTCTAATGTAAAGCAATGTAAAAATAAAATGCCAATGTAAACTAATGTAAACCAATGTAAAAATAAATTCACAATGTAAACCAATGTAAAGGAATGTAAACCATTGTAAAAGTAATTAAAAAAGTTATAATTAAGGTGGAGGTAATAAGCATGGAAAAAACAAATCCTTATTTACTGCAATTTGGTCAACCACCATTACAAATTATTTCTCGTTATGAACAACAAAGCGAAATAACAAATGCTTTTCTTTCAGACCAGTTGACTGAACATATCTATATGATATGTGGAGTTCGTGGTTCTGGTAAAACGGTTTTTATGACTACAGTTGCCTCTAAGTGCAATAGTGAGGATTGGATTAACATTAATATCAATACAGCTAGTACCACTAGTGTCTTAGAACAAATAGCTATTCAATTAAGCCGATATAATAATTTAGCCAAAAAAATAGATGTATCCAAGGTTTCTTTTAGCGCATTTGGTTTTGGTTTACAGGTTGATAATAATAAAGATATATATAACGCAGAACAAGCAGTACTGCTTATGCTTAAAGAGGCAAAGAAGCACAATAAAAAAATACTTATTACCATTGATGAAGTTACCAATACAGAATCTATCAGAGAATTTGCGGGAGCATTTCAAATATGGATAAGAGAATATTTGCCAGTATATTTATTAATGACGGGATTAT
>CAVLCG010000138.1:0-2192 GCA_963661445.1 bacterium
ATATAATGCATTATCTGTTCTTCTATATAGATTATTTTTTATTTAAATACTATATACTATAAACTATAAAAAGAGTCTAAAGTAATATTGTAATATATAATTAATATATTTCTCTCCCCTTTTATTTGTTAAAAAATGAAAGTAGGGGGGAATAAAATAGGGGAAAAGGGTACAAATTAATATTGAAGGAGGAGATTATGTTTAAAGATAAAAAGAAGCAAGTTATTCATTGTGATGTTAAATCATGTAAGTATCATAATGAAGAAGATTGTAAATGTGATTTAGATGAAATAAAAGTTGGTTCATCTTGTGACTGTGATGATGTTAAGGATAAAGATGAAACTGTATGTTCAAATTTTAAGAAAGAAAAATAATAAAAAATAATGGCTAAAAGTAATTCTAGTCATTATTTTTTTATCACTGCTCTACCCTTCTCTAGTCAAAATTATCAAGTAAACTGGTTCCTATCTCCGGAGGCTCTAAATCAAAATTTTCTGCAATAGTAGCACCAATGCAAGCAAATGTTTCTTGTGGTTCTAATCTATGAGGAGCCTTAAAATTGCGACAATACATAATTACAGGGACATTCTCCCTTGTATGGTCATTTCCTTTGAAAGTAGGATCGTTTCCATGGTCTGCTGTAATAATCAATAAGTCATCCACCTCTAATTTATTAAGTAATAAAGGCATTTCTACATCTAGGTCCTCTATTGCTTTACCATATCCTTCTACGTCTCTTAAATGTCCATATAAATTATCAAAATCAGCTAAATTAACCATACATAGCCCCGTAAAATTCTTATCCATAATACTAGATAATTTATTTAAAGCTTCCTGATTATTACTAGCTTTTAATGCCTTATTAATACCTTGTTCTGCAAAGATATCATTAATTTTACCTATTCCTATTACATTGTAACCATTTTCATTTAAATCGTCTAAAATAGTCTTTTTAGGAGGACTAATAGAGTAATCTTTTCTGCCAGCATTATTCAACTTAAAATTACCATTTTTTCCGGTAAATGGTCTTGCAATAACCCTTGCTACTAGAAAATCTTCTCTCATAGTTAATTCTCTTACTTTTTCACAATAATCATACAATTGCTCAGCAGAAATAATATCTTCATGAGCTGCTATTTGTAAATCAGAATCAGCAGATGTGTACACAATTAAAGAACCATAATTTAATTGCCTTTCTCCTAATTCATTAATAATACTATTATCATGGCTACATTTATTTCCAATAACACGACGACCAGTAACACGTTCAATCTCATCAATTAATTCAATAGGAAAACCATTTTCATTAAAAGTCTTAAAAGGGATATTTGAAGTAATTCCTATCATTTCATAATGTCCAGATAAACTGTCTTTTCCTATATTATTAGGTTGAGCGATAGTATAATAGGCATCTGTTTTATCATCATCTTCCATTGTTAAAGTATCAAGAAAACCAATTTTAGCTAGGTTGGGTACAAACAAATCATAATTGTTTTTAATATTCCCTAAAGTATTACAACCATTATCACCATAGTTGCTAGCATCTTTTGCCTCCCCTACTCCTAATGAATCTAAAACCATCAAAAATATTCGTTTAAATTTCATAAAATTCACTCTTCTTTCTTAGCTCTTGGATGATTAATTAAATAATCTTTTGTAACTTTTTCGTTACTTATATGAGTATAAATCTTAGTAGTTGTTATATCAGAATGTCCAAGCATAGTTTGTACGCTTCTAAGATCTGCTCCATTTTCAATTAGATGAGTAGCAAATGAGTGCCTTAGACTATGAGGGGAAATATTAGTAGGCATTCCTTTTTTGGCAAGTATTTTCTTTAGATTTTTAAAGAAACCTTGTCTTGATATACCTTCACCTCTAGCATTTAAAAATAACTCATCACTTGTCTTCTTTTTTAGTAATAGGCATCTTTTATCTAAATATAGTTTTAAATACTTTATGGAAGCACTATTAATTGGAACAATTCTTTCTTTACTACCTTTTCCTTTAATTCTTAAAAAAGCATTGTAAAAGTCTATATCATATACTGTTAGACTAACTAATTCTGAAACTCTAAGACCGGTTCCATACATTAATTCTAACATAGCTTTATCACGATAGTCAAACACGGTAACTAATGGACGGAGTAAAAATTTATCGGAATACACAAAAAAAGAAAAGACTCATGGTATAAT
>CAVLCG010000139.1:0-2142 GCA_963661445.1 bacterium
AGTTAATACATTTGGGTAAAATATCGTGTCGTTTTTATCTATTAAATGGGTATTTTATTGTGACGCCCATAACAAAAATATATAGCTTTTTAGCAATGATTATGCCTATATTACTTGTAACTAAAACGTTATATTTTACACAATCCTTTTAAATTGATAATTTGATTTTTGACATGGGGGGGGGTTATTATTAAATTATAAATAAAGGGTTTATATATCTATTTATTTGTTATTGTTAATTTAATTAAGGAAAGGATAAAGGATATGAAGAAATTAATAACCTTAACATTATCACTACTTATGGCATTTTCATTGTGCTTAACAATAAGCGCTGATAATGATGATAGTGACGATTCATCTACTATTGAGGCTAAAATAGGAGAACAAGAATATACATCTTTTGTTGAAGCTTTTAGTGCTTTGAAAGATGGCGACACATTAAAGTTAGAAGATAATGTAACTGTAATATTAAACGATAGTGGTTATGATTATCCTGGCTGTGACACAAGTTTATGGTCAAATGTTCCAAATGTAACGCTGGATCTTAATAATTATACTTTAACTACTATTTCTAATTATGGCGGTTCATATAATGTTTTGAATGTGTTTGCTGATGGTTGGACTATTAAAAATGGTTCTATGATTGTAAAACGCAATGATGGTACTGCAGATTCATATGTGCTTGCTGTGGAACAAGAAGAACCAATAAATTTAACTATTGATAATGTTTCGTTATCTGGTGGCGTTGCAGCTTATAGCACTGTTACTGTCACAATGACGAATACAAAAATGGGCGCAACTGAAGTAGCGGCTACAGAATATTATTGCGGTTATGCGGAAGGAGGCGCAAAGTTCATAATCAACGGAGGTACTTATACTTCAGACGGTACTTGTCCAGTGTTCTATACTTCCGGTAGTGATTCATCCGTGGAAATATCTGGCGGCAACTTTAATGGTTCTATTTTTGGTGGAGAAGGAACTATAAGCATTTCAGGTGGTAGTTTCTCAAATGATGTAACTAAATATCTCGCTTCTGGTTATAACGCAGTTAAAAAAGCTGATGGTACGTATCAGGTTGTTAGTGAAAAAGAAGAAATTAAAGTAGATGTAGATCAAAATAAAACAGCTACTCCCGCTTTAGAAGAAAGTGTATACAATATTGCTAAGTCTGCCATAGATGCGATAAATAAAGATAAAGATGAAAGTGATAAAATTGTTTTCGATTCTTCTACAAAGGTAGAATTAGAAATTGCAGACGCTGATACTAATAAATATACAAAGGAAGAAGAAACAAAAGTAATTACAGAAGCTAAGAAAGTTATCACTGATACTGCTAATAAAGAAATTAAAACATTACCATTAGATATTACATTAAATGTGGTAAACGGCGAAGATAAAACTCCTATCACAGATTTAAGCGAAGAAATTACTGTTACTTTATACTTGAATGATGAAACTTTATCTGCAATCAAAGATAATAAACCAACTGTGGTAAGAATTCATGGTGAAGAGTATAAAGCTTTAGATACAACATTAAATGGTAATGCTTTAAGTTTTAAAACCGATAAGTTCTCTACTTATGTAATTGCTTATACTAATACTTCTTCATCTTCTGGTTCTAGTTCAAGTACAACAACTACTACTCCAATCAAAACATATGATGCTAAAGATAAGAACCAAGATGGTATTATCACATGTGATGAAGAAATGAATAGTACTAACTGGGTATGGTCTACTGCTAAGGGTGCTTGTGTATATAAAGTAAGCAATACAAGTGCTAAATAGTTAAAGGTTGTAAAAGATTAAATAATTGAGTCACTTAATTGTGACTCTTTTATTTTGCAAGGATTTAAATAAAATAATTTATGCCTTTGTTTGTTTTACTAGACAGAACTAGATGTATTTTTGTCTAGTTACTAGACAAAAAATTGTCTAGTAACTAGATATTGTCGAGTAGATGAATATATTGCAGAAGAGTACAAAGTAAAATAAAAGGCTTAACTTCCAAATAAGAAATCAAGCCTTTAAATCAGTGTTATAACATAGCGTTCAAATAATTATGATTATTTCAATTAAATGAACTTTTTTATTGAGGTTGTTTACCAATATAAGCTAGGATACCACCATCTACATATAAGATGT
>CAVLCG010000140.1:0-2047 GCA_963661445.1 bacterium
TATATAATTATTTATCTTCTTTTGATAGTAGAGTATCTCCTTATTTAAAAGCTTTTATTATAGGAAATAAAGATGATTTATCTTATAAAGTTAAAAAGTCACTCCAAACTGTTGGGATATCTCATTTATTTTCCTTATCAGGAAGTCACTTATCAATTATTTACTACTTTCTCTATTCGCTATTTAAAAAAAGAAAAATTCATTTAATGATATTACCTCTTTTCCTTTACTATTTGATAGTTGACTCTAGTGCTTCTATTTTAAGAGCTTTAATTTTTCTATCGATTTTTAAACCTAATAAAGAATTTCACTTAGGTCTTTCCACTTTCAATATGCTTATTATAGCACTTATAGTGCTATTAATTATAAATCCAGCAAGTATCAAAGACATTGGTTTTAATTATTCCTTTGTTATATCATCAGGTCTAATTCTCTACTATGATAATAAAAGCCAAGATAAGAAGCTGATTAGACTAGTAGAAACTTCAGTACTTGCTTTTTTATTCTCTCTACCCATTTCTCTTTATTACTTTTCTAACGTTAATTTACTTAGTATTATCTATAACTTATTTTATGTTCCTTTTGTAAGTTCTATCTTGTTTCCCTTAACTTTTGTAGTAGCTATTTGTCCATTCTTAAGTGGGGTTTATTTGGTAGTAGTTAATTTGTTTGAAAAAAGTATTTTCTTCTTTGAAGAGATAAGTATTAATCTAACCTTTAGAAAGTTAAGTATCATTATTTATATAATTTATCTTTTAATAATATTTATAGCTATTTATAAAAGAAAAGCTCTTTATCTTTTACTAATACTTTTAGTACCACACTATTTTTATAACAATATAGTAGTAGAAGACAAAATGTATATGATTGATGTAGGACAGGGTGACAGTATCTTGTTTACTTCTAATAATAAATCTATGCTTTTAGATACCGGAGGTAGTATTACTAGTAGTCTTGATAAATGGTCAGTAGGAGATGATTTAGTAACATTTCTAAGATCAAAAGGAATAAGAAAAATTGATACTATTTTGATTAGTCATGGTGATATGGATCATATAGGTGAATACTTTAAGATAGTTAAATATTTCAGAGTAGATAATATTTATTTAAATAGTAATCAGTTAAATAGTATAGAAAAAAGAGTAGTAACAAATTCTGTGAATAATAATATAAATATTACCAAATTAAAAAGAGGAAATAGTCTTTCTCTTGGTAACTTTAACTTTTTAGTGATTAATAACAATTTTACTGATGAAAATGATGCTAGTACGGTTTTATTTGGAATGATTTATTCTTCTAAATTGTTATTAATGGGAGATGCTAGTGTTAGAAGTGAACAAGATATTATAAGTAGTTATAATCTACCTAAAATTGATATTTTAAAAGTAGGTCATCACGGTTCTAATACATCTTCAAGTAAAAAATTTATAGATGAGATTAATCCTAAATATTCATTAATTAGTGTTGGTGAAAATAATAGATATGGTCATCCGAAGAAGTCAGTACTAAATACTTTAAGTAAGAGTAAGATTTACCGAACCGATAAAGATGGAGATATAGAAATAGAGTTTAATAATAAAGGCTATAATATTAGAACTTGTAGTCCATAGAAAGGATTGATATGAATTATTATAATGAAATAAAAAATAAAATAATAGATAATGAAATATTTGAAAAAGTAAAAGATTATTCAAAAGAAAGAAATACAATTATCACATATTTTGAAATAGGAAGGTTATTAAATGAGGCTGGTGGAAAATATGGAGATAATATTATTGATGAATATTCTAAAAAATTAGTAATTGAAGTTGGCAAGAAATATAATCGAAGAACTTTATTTAGAATGAAACAATTTTATAATGTATTTAGCAAGAACAAAACTGAAAACAAGTTTTCAGCAACCTTGCCTCACGGTAAGGCTTTTCTGCTTCTCCGAACTAAATTAGTTCTCCACAGACCAGTATCGGATGGTCGCCACCCTATTATTTTTCGCTGAATTTTATTTTAAGTTAAGTCCTGCATATATATTTTTAAACCTTCAAACATT
>CAVLCG010000141.1:0-429 GCA_963661445.1 bacterium
TCCCTCTCACACCACCGTACGTACCGTTCGGTATACGGCGGTTCAATTTATATTACAGTATGTACTTTTGAGTAATGGTCTAGTGGAAACACTAGGCCTAATTTGTTTAATAATTTGTTCGTTATATAATGGCTTAAATATAACGATGTATTCCAATATTTCTTCCTAGTATACGCTAGGGATTTTGCTTGGTCTTCATTTGAGCCTAACTTTTTAAGCATACTTATTCTCTTTAAAGGTACTTTCCACTGCTTCCACACTAGGCACCTTATTCGACGTCTTAAGTGTTTGCTTATAGCATACATAGAATATTTCATATCAGCAATTTTGAAATAATTAATCCATCCTCTTATAACTTGATTAAGTTTAATTATTCTTTCTTTTAAAGAAATACTCCAACTACGTTTTGTCAGTTGTTTTAATTTTCTT
>CAVLCG010000141.1:439-2027 GCA_963661445.1 bacterium
AATGAGGTTTTGGTTTTACTATACCTGTTTTTGTATAGTAAAAGCCATAGCCTAAATATTTAATTTGATGAGGTCTTGCCACCTTACTTTTCGTAACATTGACTTTGAGACCTAATTTCTTTTCTATAAACTTTGTTACGCTTTCCATAACTCTATTCGCGGCCTTTTCGCTTTTTACTACTATTATGCAGTCATCGGCATATCTAGTAAATCTCAAACCTCTTTTTTCAAGTTCTTTATCTAATTCATTAAGCATGATATTAGATAATAAAGGAGATAGGTTTCCTCCTTGCGGAGTTCCTACCTTAGTTGGACTAACTACTCCTTTTTCCATTACTCCACTTACTAGGTATTTTCTTATTAATGACACAAGTTCACCATCATGTATTGTTTTCATGATAATACTTATTAATTTATCATGACACACAGTATCAAAGAACTTTTCTAAGTCTATATCAACTATCCATGTATATCCATCATTAAAGTACTCTAGTAACTTAACGATAGCCATTTCACATGAACGGTTAGGTCTAAATCCATATGAGCTATCAGAGAACTGTTTCTCATATATTGGAGATAATACTTGTACTATCGCTTGTTGTATAACTCTATCAATCACAGTTGGTATCCCAAGTTTCCTTTTATCTCCATTGTCCTTTGGTATGTAGACACGTCTGACTGGACTAGGCTTATATTTCCTAGTTCTTATTTGTTCTTTAATTTCTTCTTTATGTTTATACATATATGAGCCAAGTTCTAGGGTAGTTACTCCATCTACGCCACTAGCTCCTTTGTTTTTATAAACTTGTTTATATGCTTTGAGTAAATTTTTGTCATCTAAGACTTTTTCTAGTAATTCCATACTCGTTCTTTCCTTTCTAATTTCAACATTAACCACAAACTTTTTTTTGAGGCACTTTCGAAAGATACGCTTTCTACTTTTCCTTTTATTTTTTCTAGCCTATGATTAACGTAATTTTAGCGTACTAAAACACTATAAATTGTTCAGTCCTTCCTCGCATATAGCAAGTACTATGACCTCGGCTGACTTCTCATGATAAACCGTTTTCGACCGACGCACCTCTTCTTAACAATTGGTGTATTAAACCGCTTGTAATAGTCGTCCATGAGACCTCCCGTGGTAAGACATATAACTTTCCTCGTTTACCTACTTGATTTACTATATAAAGTTACGTGTATCTTTTGGACTTCAATTTGTTTTGTAATCTTATCCCTTTATACAGCCTTTGTATCAAGTTTCTGTTCGTTAGGCCACGATTTTGTTTCACGCTTCCTTCGGCCCCAACCTCACGATTGATGCTTTGCGTTTCCCTAATACTACGTAGATACCGACGCGTATAGTAGACTTTCACTACCTAGTTATATGCCATGCACGGCACACAAAAAGTAACGTATAACTATATGTTATACGTTATTTTTCTATTAAAAATATAACATATATTATAATTTTTGTATAGTTTTTTCACTTTTAGTATAACTTTTTTGCTTATTTTTAACGTATATCATATAGTTTTACGATAATTTAGAAAGCTGAAGGAGAAAACATATGAATAAAAAAGGATTTACA
>CAVLCG010000142.1:0-2001 GCA_963661445.1 bacterium
ATATTAACTATAATGGAGGATACTATAATATCTTTTTAATAAAACATCCTAAATATAGAATTATAATGAGTTTAAATATTAAAGATAAATTAATTAATCACTATGTAACAACTTATTTTCTATATCCTAATCTTGATAAAAAATTAATAGATAGAAATGTAGCTACTAGAAAAAAACAAAGGGAGAGATTATGCTATTAAACTTATTAAAAAAGATATTGAAGTTCTAAAAAAGAAAAAAAGAGTTTTATATCTTAAAACTTGATATAGAAAAGTATTTTTACTCAATAGATCATGATAAGTTAAAAGAGATATTAAAGGAAGATTTAAATGATGAATACATGTATAAATATATTTCCAATATAATTAATAGTACTAACAAAGATTACATTAATAAACATATTAAAGCTATCAATGATATACCATACTACTTAAAAGGTAAAGGTTTACCAATTGGTAATTATTCATCTCAATTTTTATCTATTTACTATCTCTATAGATTAGACTATAAAATAGTACATACTTATAGAATCAAGCATTATGTTAGATATATGGATGATTTTATTTTAATGCATGAAGATAGAGAATATCTAAAAGTTATTAAAAAGAAATTGGAAGAAGAACTACTAGATACTTATAAATTAAAACTCAATAAAAAGAAAACTGTATTATCAAGTAGTAAAGATGGCTTTAACTTTTGTGGTTATAAATTTAGAGTAATTAATAATAAAACTATATTAAGTGTTACATCTTCCACCAGAAAAAGAGTTACCAAAAGAATTAAAGAGGTAAAATACTTATTAGATACCAATAAAATAGAGCCCATCAAAGCATTCACATCTATCAATACCTATTACTATGGTTTTAAATTCGGCTCTACTTCTAGAATAAGGAGAATTATAAATAAAAAATTTTATGAAAAATAGATACATATTTTTTAAAAGACTATATAAAGATTATTTATTATTATTTGTTAAGAAGGATAAATTATTATCATTTAATATAGATAATAAGATAATATCTATACTATCTTCTTCTACTGATGATATTTTAGAAATACTTACTACTAATAGTATAAATTATATAATAATAGATAATCTTGATATTATAGAAATGAAATCATTTACAAATAATACTTATAATCTATACAAAAAGAAAGCTTATTTAATAACCATATCTAATATCATAATCAATAAAGACCATACAAGTAATGTATAGTCTTTATTAGTTACAGTCATACACAGTATTAGAAATTGACGTATCATTTTCTATATGTATGTTAAGTTTAGTCTAAGACAAGGTTAATCTATGTCGATTCATCATTCTACCTAAAGCCTTAACCTTAAGTACCAAAATTAATCGGCTGGCCGCGCACCGTTGTTGTTGTTTGCATTATTGTTGTTGACATATCCAGTATTATTGACATTGAATACATTGTTAGTATTATCCGAGTGGGGCGAAAAGAAAGAAAAAAAACTGTACTTACTTTTTCAAAAAGATTAACCTATGTAAATTTATATATAGCATTTACACCTATTTAATCGGTTCCAATAGCAGATTATTCTGCTATTGGAACATCTTATATCACTTCTTTTATTTTATTATTTTTTCTTCATTCATACTACTTTTTCCACAGGCTCTACTTTCTGCCCCGATGGACGTCGCCTATCATGTGCAGGTCTACTACCTCCCTATTTTATTCCAAAATATACGGATTATCTTCCTCTCCTGTTCCATCTATCACCTTAATTGTCGATTTTAGATGAACGACTGGCCGCACACCGAGGCTGGAGAACGTATTAATGCCGCCGACAGATCCAGCATTATAGACATAAAATACAATGAAATTAGTATCCGAGCGGTGCGTCATTGTCCATTGAATATATTTTGAATTATACATCCAGTCATTATTTTTACAATCACTTACTGAACTACTGTCCCAATTAAATATTTCTTTTGCTAAACAACTTGCTCTATCTGTTGTACTTCCTCCACTTGTCGC